>NZ_JABMCW010000220.1:0-9465 GCF_013179705.1 Pseudomonas sp. CM25
GGTATAGACGATGAACGGGTCCTGGGTAATGGCGAAGATCGCCGGGACGCTGTCGACGGCGAACACCAGGTCGGCCAGCTCGATCAGCACCAGCGCCAGGAACAGTGGGGTGGCATAGCGCAGCGCCTTGCTGTGCCCGGGCGGCGTCTGGCGCACGAAGAAGTGCGAGCCGTGTATCTGGTCGGTGACCCGCATGTGCCGGCGCACGAACTTCAGGATCGGGTTGTTGGCCAGGTCCGGGTGGCTGTCTTCCTTCGACAGCGCCATTTTCACCCCGGTAAACAGCAGGAAGGCGCCGAAGATGTACAGCACCCAGGCAAAATTCTGCACCAGCGCAGCGCCTACACCAATCATGATCGCCCGCAGGAACACGACGCCGAGGATGCCCCAGAACAGGACCCGGTGCTGGTAGCGGCGGGGGATGGCGAAGTAGCTGAAGATCATCGCCATGACGAACACGTTGTCCATCGACAGCGACTGTTCGACCAGGAAACCGGTGTAGAACTCCAGCGCCGACTGCGCCCCGAGCTGATACCACACTCCGGCGCCGAACAGCACGCCGACGCTGAAATAGCCCGAATACAGCAGCAGGCTTTCGCGCATTTCGATTTCCCGGTCCTGGCGGTGCAGCACGCCCAGGTCGAGCACCAGCAAACCGACGACGATGGCCATGAACACCAGCCACAACCAGGCGCTGGTACCGAGAAACGGGGTGGTGAGGAATGCCTGCAGAGCTGTCATGAGCCCCTCCTTGAATGTCGACGTTGCATGGCAACAGTGATCCGACATCACGGCGTGGCAGCCGTCAGAGGGGCCCGGTATCACATGAGCTTGAGCCTAGACCCGTTTGCCGATGATGCCGAATGGGGAGCTGTTACATTTCTTTGCCAGGCCGCTCCTACACAGGAATGTGCGCAGGCTTGTAAATCAGTACACCCACACTTCGACCCGCCGGTTGCGCAGTCGCCCTTGCTCCAATTCATTCCCGGCGACCGGCAGCTCATCGCCCATGCCTGTCACCTCCAGTACGGCCACACCATCGCGTGCCAGTTCGCGGCGCACTGCCTGGGCGCGCAGGCGCGAGAGCAGGGCGGCGCGGCCGGGTGTTTCCTTGGGGTCGCCAAACCCCACCAGCACGGTCTTGCTCTGCAGTTTGCCGGCCTGGCGCAGGTACTCGGCGACCCGCTGCACGTCACGCAGCGCCTTGTTGTCGAGGCTGGCACTGCCTTCCTGGAAGCGGAAGTTCACACTCAAACGCTGCGCCTGTTGCGCCAGGGTGCGATAGCGCGGCGGCATGCTGGCCTGGGGCGGCACAGGCTGCGCCTTTATCTGCTGCGAAACGAAGCCATGCTGGGCGACGATCGCCTGGCCTGCGGGGCTCTGGGCAAACTCGGCCAGGGCCTTGGCCTGCGGCCTGGGGTTGGCTGGCAGGTAGAAATACAGGCGCCGCGACAGCGGGTAGTCCTCGCTGGCCACCAGCGCCCGCTGCGGCAACATGGCCGGCGCGTCGCCTTCGGCTACCGCCAGTACCTTGGCCCCGTGCACTGCGGCCAGGCTGCTGAAGCCGATGGCCTGGCGGTCGGTGCTCACCCCTGCAGCCAGATCGTCGCTGGACTCGAAACGCCGTGCCACGGCCGAAAGTTCCTCATGCTGAGGCTCCAGCACCAGCGCCTTGAAGGTTTCATAAGTGCCGGAACGATCGTCACGGGCGTACAGATGAATAGCCCCGCCGGCGATGCCCAATTGCTCCCAGCGCTGGATCTGCCCAGAGAAAATCTGCGCCAGTTGCCTTGTGGTGAGTTGCGGCAGCGGGTTGTCGGGGTGGACGATGACTGCCACCCCATCCAGGCCGATGACTTGTTCGGCGGCCGCTGCGCGCAGGTCGCCCAGGGCCCGCAGCTGGCGTGCTTCGCGGTCATTGACCGGCCGCGAGGCGGCCGCCAGGTCGGCCTCGCCACGGCCGAGGGCGACGAAGCCGGTGCTGGAACCGTGGGCGGCGATATCGATGCGCATCGGCTGCCCAAGCGCATCGCGCGCGGTGATCACGGTTTCGTTGGCCAGCTTGCCTGGCTGCTGTTCGATGGCAGTGGCTTGTTGCGCCCGGAGTTGCCCTTGCACGAGGGCAGGCAACAGCGCTGCGCCGATGGTGTTGGAGCCTTGCACGCGCAAATGGCTGGGTTCGGCCAAGGTCGCTAGCGGTATCAGGGTGAGCAGCAAGACAAGCAGGCGGGGCATGTCGGGTGGCCCTGTGGCATAGAGTTGGCCGGCAGATTACGACAGTCGCGTGATGATAATGTGACGGCTTGGCCTGATGCCCGTCAGTGGCGTTAGTGGGGCTGCTGCGCAGCCCTATCGCCGGCAAGCCAGCTCCCACCTCGACCGCATTACCCTTCAGCCATGCGCTACACTGTGGGAGCTGGCTTGCCAGCGATGAGGCAGCAGGAATAGCAGCCATGCGCTACTCCTGTGGGAGCTGGCTTGCCGGCGATAGGGCCGCAAGGCGGCCCCGGCGATCTCAATGCGCCCCGGCCGATTTGCTCAGGTCACTCTCGGCCCATTCGGTATAAATGCAGGCATCCGCCACCGCCCAGCGCACCTTCACGCTATCGCCCGGCTGCATCGGCATCCCCGCAGCCGACAGCGCCTTCACCGTCAGCTCGGTACCGCCCGCAGTCACCACATGGCAGGTCTGGCTCTCACCCAGGAACAGCACCTCGCCCACCTTGGCACTGACCTCGTTCCAACCCGCCGGCAGCGGCTCGCGCGCCGCCTGTTCGACGGTCAGGGCCAAGGCCTTTTCCGGGCGCACCATGATCAGGGCATCCTGCGCAGCGGCCAGGCCTGCGGTCAGGCGAATGGCCACCGATTGGCCCTCGAAGCTGCCCGCGCCATTGCTGCTGGCCTTGATCCGCAGGAAGTTGGAGTTGCCCAGGAACGAGGCCACGAAGGCATTCGGCGGGTTCTGGTACAAGTCGTAGCCAGTGCCCAGGCCAACGATCTTGCCGTGGCTGAAGATGGCGATGCGCTGGGACAGGCGCATGGCTTCTTCCTGGTCGTGGGTGACGTAGACGATGGTGATGCCCAGCCGGCGGTGCAGTTGGCGCAGTTCGTCCTGCAGGTCTTCACGCAGCTTCTTGTCCAGCGCGCCGAGCGGTTCGTCCATCAGCAGGATGCGCGGCTCGTACACCAGGGCCCGGGCAATCGCCACGCGCTGCTGCTGGCCGCCGGACATTTGCGCGGGCTTGCGGTGGGCGAACTTGTCCAGCTGCACCAGCTTGAGCATCGCCTCGACACGCTTGTTGGTCTCGGCGCTGCTCAGCTTGCGGATAGCCAGGGGGAACGCGATGTTGTCGCGCACGTTCAGGTGCGGGAACAGCGAATAGCGCTGGAACACCATGCCGATATCACGCTTGTGTGGCGGCACGTTCACCAGCGACTGGCCCTCTACCAAAATCTCGCCGCTGCTGGGGGTTTCGAAACCGGCCAGCATCGACAGGGTGGTGGATTTGCCCGAGCCGCTGGAACCCAGGAAGGTCAGGAACTCGCCGTCCTGGATCTCCAGGTCGAGGTTGTCCACGGCGGCAAAGTCGCCGTAGTGCTTGTTCAGGCCGCGCAGGCTGACCAGGGTCTTGCCGTGCGCGTTGTCGTTGATCACTGCACTCATTGTTGTTTTCTCCGCGCGCTCAGGCGTTGACTTCGGTGCGCCGGCGCAAGGCGGCGGCAATGAACATGACAAGCAGCGACAGGCCGATCAGCAGGGTCGAGGCCACGGCGATGACCGGGCTCAGGTCCTGGCGCAGGGTGGTCCACATCTTCACAGGCAGGGTCTGCAGGTCGGGGCTGGCCATCATCACGCTCAGCACCACCTCATCCCACGACACCAGGAAGGCGAACAGGCCGCCGGCGATCATGCCCGGGCGAATGGCCGGGAATGTCACCTTGAAGATCGCCTGCAACCGCGAAGCGCCGCAGATCACCGCAGCATCTTCGATCGACTGGTCGAACAGCTTCAGCGAGTTGATGATCGAGATGATGGTGAAGGGCAGGGCGACGATCACGTGGCTGACCACAAAAGCGAACAGCGTGCCGGTGTAGCCGAGCTTGAGGAACAGCGCGTACACCGCCACCGCGATGATCACCAGCGGCACAATCATCGGCATGGTGAACAGCCCGTACAGCAGCTCGCGGCCGGGGAAGCGGCCACGCACCAAGGCGAACGCGCTGGGCAGGCCCAGCAGCACGGCGGCGATGGTGGTCAGCACGGCCACTTTCAGGCTGGCCAGTGCGGCGTCCATCCACTCCGGGTTGGAGAAGAACTGGCCGTACCATTTGAAGGTCCAGCCCGGCGGCGGGAACACCAGCCATTGCGACGAGCCGAACGACAGCAACACGATGAACACCACCGGCAGCAGCAGGAAGGCCGCGATGACCCCGGTGGTCAGGTACAGGCCGGTACGCAGCGGGCGGCCCATGGCATTGGGAGACAGGAGCATGGTGGTTTACCTCGCGTTGCCGACCGGGGATTCCGGCTGCAGCTTCAGGTACAGGTAGAAAAGCACCAGGGTGATCAACACCAACAGTGCGGCAGCGGCGCTGGCCAGGCCCCAGTTAAGGAACGACTGCACCTGCTGGATGATGAATTCGGGCAGCATCATGTTCTGCGCACCGCCCAGCAGCGCCGGGGTGACGTAGTAACCGAGCGACATCACGAACACCATCAGCGCCCCGGAGAACAGCCCCGAACGGCACAGCGGCAGGAACACCTTCCAGAAATTGGTCCACGGGCTGGCGCCACAGATGGAGCCGGCCTGCAGCACCATCGGGTCGATCGCGTGCATGGTCGCCTGCAGCGGCAGCACGATGAACGGGATCATGATGTAGCTCATGCCGATCACCACGCCGGTCAGGTTGTGCACCATTTCCAGCGGCGCATCGATGATGCCCATTGCCATCAACGCCTTGTTGATCACCCCCGAGCTTTGCAGCAGCACCAGCCACGAATAGGTGCGTGCCAGCAGGCTCGTCCACATCGACAGCAGCACGATGTTCAGCAGCCAGCGGCCCCAGCCCTTGGGCACCAGGGTGATGGCCCAGGCCAGCGGGAAGCCCAGCAGCACACTGATCAGGGTGACCACGCCGGCCACCGAGAAGGTGTTGAACAGCACCCGTGCGTAGGCCGAGTTGGCGAACAGCTGCTCGTAATTGCCCAGCCCTGGCGTGGGTTCCAATACCCCGCGCAGCAACAGACTGACCAGCGGGGCGAAGAAGAACAGTCCCAGGAACAGCAGTGCCGGCAGCAGGTTGCGGCTGCCTTTCCAGCGCTGGCTCAGGCTGACGCGGCGAGGGGCCGTTCCCGGGGCGCCGGTGCCGCTGGGGGCACCTTGCGCGTTATGCAGGGCGTTGATGGCGACTTTCATTTGACCAACCACTCATTCCAGCGCGCGGCGATGGCCTGGCCGTTCTTGGCCCAGTAGGCGAAGTCCAGGGTGACCTGGTCCTGGGCGTAGGCGGTCGGCAGGTTGGGGGCGAGGTCTTTGTCCAGCTTGGCCACGCTGTCCACGTTCACCGGCGCATAGGCTGTCTTGTTGGCGAACTCGGCCTGGCCTTCGGCACTGCTGGCATTGGCCAGGAACTTCATTGCCGCGTCCTTGTTTTTGGCGCCCTTGGGAATGACCAGGAAGTCGGCCATGACCAGGTTCTGCTTCCAGCTCACGCCCACCGGGGCGCCATCTTGCTGCAGGGCGTAGACGCGGCCGTTCCAGAACTGGCCGAGCGAGGCTTCACCCGAGGCCAGCAGTTGCTGCGACTGGGCGCCACCGCCCCACCAGACGATGTCTTTCTTGATGGTGTCGAGCTTCTTGAAGGCGCGGTCCAGGTCCAGCGGGTAGAGCTTGTCGGGCGTTACGCCGTCGGCCAGCAGGGCCAGTTCCAGCACGCCGGGGCTGGGCCATTTGTACAGGGCGCGCTTGCCGGGGTAGGTCTTGGTGTCGAACAGCGCGGTCCAGTCGACCGGCTTGTTGGCGCCCAGCTTGCCTTCGTTGTAGCCGAGCACGAAGGAGAAGAAGAACGAGCCGACGCCATGGTCGGAGACGAACCGCGGGTCGATCTTGTCGCGCTTGATCTGGTTGAAGTCCAGGGGTTCGAGCAGGCCTTCGCTGGCGGCGCGCAGGGCAAAGTCGGCTTCCACGTCGACCACGTCCCACTGCACGTTGCCGCTTTCGACCATGGCCTTGAGCTTGCCGTAGTCGGTGGGGCCGTCCTGGACGACCTTGATGTCGGTGGCCTTGGTGAAGGGTACGGCCCATGCTTCTTTCTGGGCGTCCTGGGTGGTACCGCCCCAGCTGACGAAGTTGAGGCTGTCGGCGGCCTGGGCGGCCTGGCATGCCAGGGTCAGCAGGCTGGCGGACAGCACTGCGGTTACACGTTTGCTCAACAGCATGGTTACGCCCTCGTTGCTTTTGTTATTCGAGGCGGGGCTGGGGTGCGCCCGCCAACAGTATTCGGGGAGCAGCTAAAACAAAGTGTCGTGGGGCCGTCTGTGATTGTAGGTGCCGGCCAGAAAATCTAAGGTCTACGGGATATCATATTATGGTATTCCAAACTTTTCGCAAGAGGGACGAGGCGACCGGCCATCACTCCGTCCCTGCAGGGCGCTCAGTCCGGGATCGCGGGCTCGAACGGAATGCTCTGCACCACCTCCAGCTCATATCCAGCGAGTCCTGCGTATTTCAGCGGTGGCCCCAGATGGCGCAACTTGCCCACGCCCAGGTCCTGCAGAATCTGCGCCCCGGTGCCCACTTCCGAATACACCTTCGACTGCCCTCGCTGGTAAGGCCGCACCGGCTGGGTCAGGTGCGGCACGCGCTCCAGCAATGCCTGGGAAGATTCGTGGTTGGCCAGGATCACCACCACGCCGGTACCTTCTGCGGCCACCTTCTGCAGCGCCGCCCATAGAGTCCAGTTGGCCGGGCCGGCATATTCGGCACCCACCAGGTCGCGCAGCGGGTCGATCACGTGAACCCGCACCAACGTCGGCTGCTCGCGGCGGATGTCGCCCATGACCATGGCCATGTGCACGCCCCCTTCGATGCGGTCCTCATAGGTAACCAGGCGGAAAGTGCCATGCACGGTCGGCAGCTCACGTTCGCCAATGCGCTTGATGGTCTGCTCGGTGCTCAGGCGGTAGTGGATCAGGTCGGCGATGGTGCCGATCTTGATACCATGCCGGGCGGCGAACACTTCCAGGTCAGGGCGGCGGGCCATGGTGCCGTCGTCGTTGAGCACTTCGACGATCACCGACGCCGGGCTGAAGCCGGCCAGGCGCGCCAGGTCGCAACCCGCTTCGGTGTGGCCGGCACGGGTCAGCACGCCGCCTTCGCGGGCGCGCAGGGGGAAGATGTGGCCGGGTTGCACCAGGTGTTCGGGGCGGGCGTCGCGGGCCATGGCAGCGGCGACGGTGCGCGCCCGGTCGGCGGCAGAAATGCCAGTGGTGACGCCGCTGGCGGCTTCGATCGACACGGTAAACGCGGTGCTGAACACGCTGCCGTTGGCCGGGACCATCTGCTCCAGGCCCAGGCGTTGGCAGTGATCATCGGTCAGGGTCAGGCAGATCAGGCCGCGCGCTTCGCGGGCCATGAAATTGATGGCCTGGGCGTCGCAGCGCTCGGCGGCGATCAGCAGGTCGCCTTCGTTTTCCCGGTCTTCGTCATCCACCAGCAGGACCATCTTGCCTTGCCGGTAGTCCTCGAGAAGTTCCTCGATGGTGTTGAAAGCCATGTTGCACGCTCACTGTGGTGGGGTGATTATTATGGTATACCATCATACACAATTATCGCCGTAGCAGGAGACCCGCGCATGAAGGCCTATTGGATCGCCCATGTGGACGTGACCGACCCCGAGCAATATCAGCAGTACACCCAGCGCGCCCCGGCTGCGTTCAAGGCATTCGGCGGGCGCTTCCTGGCCCGTGGCGGGCGCAGCGAGGCGATGGAAGGGCGGCCTACCCCTCAGCGTAGCGTGGTGATCGAGTTCGATTCGTACGAGCAGGCGGTGGCGTGTTACCAGTCCGAGTTGTACCAGGAAGCGTGCAGCCATCGGCGAGGGGTGGCGAAGGCCGAGGTGATCATCGTCGAAGGGTTCGAGCCCTGAGGTAATGGCTGAAGGCCCTATCGCCGGCAAGCCGGCTCCCACAGGTAGCGCGTAGCCTTGTGGGCGACGCAAAACCTGTGGGAGCGGCGGTGCGGCGATCCGATTCACCCGCGAAAGGGCCAGACCTGTTTATGGCGGTGCCGCATGGGTAGATACAGTTATTGAAGGTGTACTTTCAGCTCCGTGGCGGCCTGACGCATCGCCACCTTCACGGCCGGCACCTGGCTCAACGGGTTGAGCAGCCCATAGTCATGAATCATCCCGTTGTACCGTACCGAGGTCACCGTCACGCCCGCTGCATTCAACTTGCGGGCATACGCCTCACCCTCATCGCGCAGCACATCGAACTCTGCCGTTTGCACCAGCGCCGGCGGCAAGCCTTTCAACTGTGCACTGCTGGCCCGCAGCGGCGAGGCGTAGATCTGTTCCCGCGCCTTGGCATCCGTGGTGTAGCTGTCCCAGAACCACTTCATCATCCCGGTAGTCAGGAAGTGCCCTTCGGCAAACTGCTTGTACGATGCAGTCTCGAAGCTGGCATCGGTTACCGGCCACAGCAGCAGCTGGAAGCGCAAGGCCGGGGTGCCCGCCTCTTTGGCCTTCAGCGCCACTACCGCCGCCATGTTGCCGCCGACGCTGTTGCCGGCCACCGCCAGGCGTTTGCCGTCCACGCCGATCTCCTTACCGTGCTCGGCTACCCACTGGGTCGCCGCGTAAGCCTGGTTGATCGCCGTGGGGTAGTGCGCTTCCGGCGACAGGGTGTAGTCCACATAGACCGCTACCGCCCCAGAGCCGACCACCAGATCGCGAATCAGCCGCTGATGGGTCGGGAAGTCGCCAAGCACCCAACCGCCGCCGTGAAAGAACATGAACACCGGCAAGTCACCCTTCACATTGGCCGGGCGCACTACTTGCAGCTTGATCGACTCACCGTTGGCCTGGATGGTGTGTTCTTTCACCTCGATACCAGAAAGGTCGACCTTGACCGAAGCCTGGGCACCCGTCAGCACTGCCCGGGCGTCTTTCGGGCTGAGTTGTTCCAGCGGCTTGCCACCCCCATGTTCCAGGGCTTCGAGGAAGGCCTGGGTGTGTTGTTCCACACCTGGGCTGCCAGCGGCGAAGGCGCTGGAAACGGACAGGGCCAGAAGGGAAGCGGTAAGGGTTTTGTGGACAATGTTCATGAGCGAATCCTTTTTCATGCAAGTATTGAAAGTGGGCGTCTTGCCTGGCCTACAGGGCCATCGCTGCGACTTGTGCGTAGATTAGGCAGATGCACTTGCGGGAAAAAGCGGCTATTAAGCGTTTGACTGTCACCATGAG
>NZ_JABMCW010000221.1:0-9420 GCF_013179705.1 Pseudomonas sp. CM25
AGCGTTGCGACCTGTTCGGCAAGACCCCGCCCGCTGCGCAGGTGACGGCACTGGTGCACTGGCTGGGCCAGCGTGGCGAAGAAGGCGTGTTTCAGAGCGACAACCTGCGCCGCGACATCGACGAGCTCCCCGAGCTCGCGCGGCATGCCGGCGGCGTGCTGGCGGTGGCCATCTCGCAGATCCACTCGCACTACCTGCTGTGGTTCCGCCCCGAGCAGGTGCGCACGGTGAACTGGGCCGGCCAGCCAATCAAACAGGCCGGCCCGCAGGGCCAGCTCGACCCCCGGCACAGTTTCGAGCGCTGGCAGGAACAACTGCACGGCTACTGCGAACCCTGGCACCCACTGGTCGTCGAAGGCGTGCAGGAACTGCGCACCGCCGTGCTCGGCATCGTCCTGCGCAAAGCCGAGGAGCTGGCCCAGCTGGCCGGCGAACTGCGCCGCTCGAACAAAGAACTCGAAGCGTTCTCCTACAGCGTGTCCCACGATCTGCGTGCGCCGTTGCGGCACATTGCCGGCTACACCGAACTGCTGGGCGAGATCGAAGGCCAGGGGCTGAGCGAGCGTGGCAGGCGCTTCTTGCACCATATCGGCGAAGCCGCACAGTTCGCCGGCAGCCTGGTGGACAACCTGCTCAATTTTTCGCAAATGGGCCGCTCCGCCCTGCGCATGTCGGACGTCGACCTCAATGCCCTGGTCGAGGCGATCCGCAACGAACTGGCACCGGACTACCAAGGCCGCGAGATCATCTGGGAGATCGCCCCGCTGCCTAAAGTGATCGGCGACCCGGCGTTCATCAACCTGGCATTGCACAACCTCATTGCCAATGCCATCAAGTACACCCGCGGCCGCGAGCCCGCGCGCATTACAGTGAGCGCGGTGGAGCATCCGGGCGAAACCGAAATCTGCATCCGCGACAACGGCGTAGGTTTCGACATGGCCTATGCCGGTAAACTGTTCGGCGTGTTTCAGCGCTTGCACCGCATGGAAGACTTCGAAGGCACAGGGATTGGCCTGGCAAGTGTGCGCCGCATCATCGAGCGCCATGACGGCCGCGTCTGGGCCGAGGGCCAGATCGACCAGGGCGCCAGTTTTCACTTTTCCCTACCGCGCCAACCCGTAACTACCTGAGGCACCGAAATCCCATGCTCAAACCCATCCTGCTGGTCGAAGACAACCCACGGGACCTGGAGCTGACGCTCCTGGCCCTGGAGCGTAGCCAGTTGGCCAACGAAGTCATCGTGCTGCGTGACGGGGCCGACGCACTCGATTACCTGCTGCGCCGCAATGCCTACGCCGAACGTGACGACGGCAACCCCGCCGTGTTATTGCTGGACCTGAAGCTACCCAAGGTCGACGGCCTGGAAGTGTTGAAGGAAGTGCGCGCCACCGCCGACCTGCGCAGCATCCCGACCGTGATGCTGACGTCCTCGCGCGAAGAGCCCGACCTGTTGCGCGCCTATGAACTGGGGGTGAACGCGTACGTGGTCAAGCCCGTGGAATTCAAGGAATTTGTCGCCGCCATCTCCGACCTCGGGGTATTTTGGGCGGTGCTCAACGAACCACCACCCGGCTCCCTGCGTCTGAACCGTCGCGGTAGCAACTGAGGCTCCCGCAACGATGCAGCAAACGCCACTGAAACTACTGATGGTCGAAGACAGCTCGATGGACGCCGAGCTGACCCTCATGCGCCTGGAGCGCAGCGGGCTGCATGTGCAGGCGCAACTGGTGTTCGACCATGTCGGCGTCGAGCATGCCCTGCGCGAGGCCGGCTACGACCTGATCCTGTGCGACTGCGTGCTGCCGGGCTCGTCCGGTACCGAAGTGCTGGCCATCGCCCAGCGCCTGGCACCGGACACCCCGTTCATCTTCCTGTCCGGCATCTACGGCGAAGAACACGCGGTGGAAATGATCCGCCTGGGCGCTACCGACTATGTCCTGAAGAAAAACCTGCCGCTGCTGCCCAAGGCCGTGCGCCGCGCCTTGACCGAGGTGCAGGAGCGCCAGCGCCGGCGCCGCGCCGAAGAGGCCCTGGCCGATGTCGAGGCACGCGCACGCATTGCCATCGACGCCGCCGGCATGGGCACCTGGGACCTGCGCCCGCAAGAAGGTCTGTTGCTCTGGGATGACCGCTGCAAGACGTTGTTCGGCCTGCCCACCGGCACCGACATGACGCTTGAGGTGTTTTACGCCGGCATCTACCCCGACGACCTGCAAATGGTCCGTGAGGCGGTGGAATACGCCATGCGCCCCGAGAGCGGTGGCCAGTATCGGGTCGAGTTCCGCATCGCCCAGCCTGCAGGCCTGGACCCACACTGGTTGCTCAGCAGTGGCCAGAGTCAGTTCGTCGACGGCCAATGCGTGCGTTTTTCCGGGGTGCTGCAGGACATCCACAGCCAACGCCTCGCCACCCAGGCGCTGCGCCAGCTGAACGAAATGCTTGGCGAGCGGGTCGAGCGACGCACCCGCGAGCGTGACCGCGCCTGGGAGCTGTCACAGGACTTGCTGGCGGTGCTGAACAAGGACCTGACCCCGGTCGCGCTCAACCCCGCCTGGGAAGCCAGCCTGGGGTTCTCACGCGAGCGCTTGAGCCAGTCGTCCTTGCTGCATCTGCTGCCCGAGCCTGACCAGGAACTGCTGCTCACCGAACTGGCCGCCCTCTCCCACGGCCGCACCAGTGTGCGCTTCGTCGGGCGCATCCTGCATGCCGGTGGCCAGCAGCGCTGGTTGTCCTGGGTGGTAGTGCCGGAGGACACCCTGCTGTACGTGGTGGCGCGTGATATCACCAGCGAGCGCGAAGCCGCCCTGGACTTGGCCGAAGCCAACGCGCGCCTGCGCGAGCAGATCAACGAGCGCGAGCGTATCGAGGCTGCGCTGCAGCAGATGCAACGGCTGGAAGCGGTCGGCCAGCTGACGGCTGGCGTGGCCCACGACTTCAACAACCTGCTGACGGTAATTCTCACGGGTGCCAGCTTCCTCGAACGTGACCTGAACAAGGGCGACCTGGACAAAGCCCGCACCCGCCTCACCCACGTCCGCGAAGCCGGCGAACGCGGGGCCAAACTCACCTCGCAGCTGCTGGCCTTCTCCCGGCGCCAACGCCTGGAACCGGTAGCGCTGAACCTGAACCGCACCCTTGCCGGGCTGGAAGAGCTGCTGCGCCGCACCCTGGGCGGTAACGTGTCGGTACGCCTGGATCTGGACCAGACGCTGTGGCAGGCGCTGACCGACCCGACCCAGACCGAGATGATCATCCTCAACCTGGCGATCAATGCCCGCGACGCCATGCCGGACGGCGGCCAGCTGACCCTGTCGACCCGCAACACCTCCATCGACGCCCGACCGCAGCGCCCGGAAGACCCGGACCCCGGTGAGTACGTGATGCTGAGTATCCGCGATACCGGCTGCGGCATGAGCGAAGAGGTGCTGGGCAAGGTGTTCGAGCCGTTCTTCACCACCAAGGACATCGGCAAGGGCTCGGGCCTGGGCCTGGCCCAGGTGTTCGGTTTTGCCAAGCAGTCCGGGGGGGGCGTACGGATCGATACCACCCCGGGGCGCGGCACGCAGGTGGCGGTTTACCTGCCGGCAGTGAAAGGTGAGATCGTCAGCGAAGCCGTGGCGCCGGTACTTAGCCAGCCGCTCAGCGAAAGCGGCGGTAACCGCACGGTACTGCTGGTGGATGACGACCACCTGGTGCGCGACATGCTTGGCGATGTGCTGCGCCAGTACGGCTACCAGGTGCTGCAGGCACACAGCGGCGAACAGGCCCTGGCACTGCTGGATGACGAGATCGACCTGCTGCTTACCGACTTTGCCATGCCCGAGTTCAACGGCGCACAACTGGCGCTGGCGGCACGCGATCGCTACCCGCACCTGCCGGTGGTATTTCTGACCGGGTATGCCGAGCTCCAAGGGTTGGAGTTACCGGGCAGCCTGGTGATCCAGAAGCCGGTGCAGGCCGATGAGCTGGCCCGGGTGCTGAACGAGATGCTGGGGATTTCCGGCTAGCCCAGGGTAGACTCACCGTGCAGTGGGGCTGCTGCGCAGCCCTTCGCGACACAAGGCCGCTCCTACAGAGGTTGCGGAGAAATGACAGAAACGACAAAGCCCAGTGCTTATCTTTCCAAGCACCGGGCTAAATACGTTTGAATCTGGAAAATGGCAGGGGCGGCTGGATTCGAACCAACGCATGGCAGGATCAAAACCTGCTGCCTTACCGCTTGGCGACGCCCCTGTATCGGATACAGCGCTTGGCTGCTCTGACAATTCCAACTGAGTGACAACTGGGTTGTTGTCTTGGAATGCGCGGCACTTTAACAACAAAGTTTCGATCTGTGAACCCCCTGATGAAAAAAATTGCCAAAAAACAGCGGGTTAGTCATCTGCGCCCTGCGCGCCGCTACCATCCGTCGCTTTCCCCCCGCTCCGCTTTAACAGAATCGCATTCCTCCCTTCCAATCAAGTGAGCCAACTGCATTGACCAAGGAGGAACCCATGCCTGTCTCCCACGACCTCTACCAGGACCTGCACTACCCGCGCGAAATCGTCCAGCAGCGCCGCCAACAGGACCAGAAGCTCGACCGCCTGCTGGACGAGTACATGGACATCGACAACCAGGTGCTGGCCGCCGAGTCGATATCGGCCGGCAACTTTGTCGACGAAGACCTGCGCCACCTGAAGGAACGCCGGTTGGCGGTGAAGTACATGATCGAACGCCAGCTGGAGCGCAAGGCTTAGCGCGCGGGCGTAGGCAGGTGACCGGACCTATCGGGTGAGGTGATGATTGCCGGGCACTTTCTGTATTGGTCAAAATGGCCGCCGTCGGGCAAGCTGCGCACTCCCCCGTCATCGCCCAAGGAGCGTTGCCTTTGTCTGCCTGGATCCCAGCCCCGCTACGCCAGCTCGGCCAACGCCTGCGCGGCGCCGCCAACCACCAGAGCGAACTGCTCGGCTGGTTCGAGGACAAGGCGCAAAGCCGTGGTTACCAGCTCAGCCAAGGCCAGCGCCGGGTGATCGAGTGCATGGCTGAGCAACTGGCGCAGCTGGAGCAAGGGCAGCCCCGCAGCCTTTACCTGTATGGCTCGGTGGGCCGGGGCAAAAGCTGGCTGCTCGATGGCTTTTTCCAGGCGGTGCCGGTCGAGGCCAAGCAGCGGCTGCATTTTCATGACTTCTTTGCCCGCCTGCACCAGGGCATGCATCGCCACCGTGCGCTGGATGATGCGCTGGGCGCAACCCTGGACGAGCTGGTGGGCGACTGCCGGGTACTGTGCTTCGACGAGTTCCATGTGCATGACATTGGCGATGCCATGCTGCTCACCCGCCTGTTCAAGGCCCTGTTCGCGCGCGGGGTATTCCTGCTGGTGACCTCCAACTATGCCCCCGAAGGGCTGTTGCCCAACCCGCTGTACCATGAGCGCTTCCTGCCGGTGATCCGCCTGATCAACAGCGCCATGCAAGTGCTGGAAGTGGGCGGCGACACGGACTTTCGCAGCCTGCCGGCCAACCGTGAGCATCAGCGTTTTACCCAGGGCCACTATGTCTGGCCAGGGAATGCGGAGCAGCGCCAGGCCCTGAACGTGCCTGCGCAATGCCCGGTGATGCTGGAGGTGAACAAGCGCCCGTTGCGCGCGTTGGCCACCGATGGCCGGCGGGTGGTGCTGGCCTTTGACGACCTTTGCGAGAAGGCCACGGCGGTGATCGACTACCTGGTGCTGGCCGGGCAGTACGACGAGTGGATCATCGATGGACTGGATGACCTGTCTGAGTGCTCGCTGGCCGCTCAGCAGCGCTTCGTCAACCTGGTGGACGTGCTGTATGACCAGGACCGGCAGCTGACACTGATCGGTACACGGCCGCTGGAAGAGAGCCTGGGCGGGCCGCTGGCCGACCTGATGCGTACGCGCAGCCGGCTGGGACAACTGCACCAGACAGGGCTTTAGTACTGGTCGGGCCGTACCGGCCTCTTGGCGGGCAGGCCCGCGAAGAGGCCGGCGGGGTCAATCAGCCCGCCCTGGGCAAATCCGCCAGCACCGCCTCGATCTCGCCCAGCACCGCCGGATCATCCAGGGTCGATGGCGGCACATAGTCCTGCCCGTCGGCAATCTTGCGCAGCACCGCGCGAAGAATTTTCCCCGAGCGGGTCTTGGGCAGCCGCTTCACCAGCCGCACCCGGTTGAAACACGCCAACGGGCCAATCTCCTCGCGCACGCTGCCTACCAGGTCGACCAGCAACTGCGCCTCGGCAATGCCCTCCCCATCCTTCAGCACCACCAGTGCCAACGGCACCTGCCCCTTGATTTCATCATGTACGCCAATCACCGCGCATTCCGCCACTGCCGGGTGCCGCGCCACCAGGTCCTCCATTTCGCCGGTAGACAGCCGGTGCCCGGACACGTTGATCACGTCATCCGTGCGCCCCATGATGTAGACGAACCCGTCATCGTCCAGATAACCGCCATCGCCCGTGTGGTAATACCCCGGGTAGGTGCGCAGGTAAGCCTGCAGGTAACGCTCGTGGTCGCCCCACAGCGTCTGGCTGCACCCGGGCGGCAATGGCAGCGCGATGACGATAGAACCCTGGTGGTTGGGGCCCACCAGGTGTCCATCGTCATCCACCACCTGCACGTGATAGCCCGGCACGGCGCGGTTGCTGGAACCCGGTTTCGCCGCGCTGCCGTCCAGCCCTACGCAAGGCGCGGTAACCGGCCAGCCGGTCTCGGTCTGCCACCAATGGTCGTGTACCGGTTTGCCGCTGACACGTTGCAGCCATTCGTGGGTACTGGAATCGAGCTTTTCCCCAGCCAGGAACAGCTGGCGCAGCGAGCTGAGGTCGTGCCTGCGGATCAGCTCGCCCTCCGGGTCTTCCTTGCGGATCGCGCGCATGGCGGTGGGCGCGCAGAACAGCGCGTTGACCTTGTACTGCTGCACCACCCGCCAGTAGGCCGAGGCGTCCGGGGTGCGGATTGGCTTGCCTTCGTAGAACACCGTGGTGCAACCGCTCATCAACGGCCCGTACACGATCAGTGAATGGCCAACTACCCAGCCCACATCGGAGATTCCCCACCACACATCGCCAGCCTGCATGCCGTAGATATGACGCATGGCATAGCACAGCGCCACGGCATTGCCGCCGTTTTCGCGGACGATACCCTTGGGTTTCCCGGTGGTACCCGAGGTATACATGATGTACAGCGGGTCTGCGGCATCCAGCTCGACCGGCGCTACAGGCCTGGCACTGGCCATCGCCGCCTGCCAGTCCAGATCGCGGCCTGGCTGCAGGTCTGCAGGCGCTTGCGGCCGTTGCAGCAGCAGCACCTTGCGCGGCTGGTGGCGGGCCAGTTGCAGCGCGCGGTCGACCAGCGGCTTGTATTCGATCACCCGGTCGAACTCCACCCCGCAGGACGCCGTCAGCAGCAGCGTCGGCCGGGCGTCGTCGATGCGCAACGCCAGCTCGTTGGCAGCAAAGCCGCCGAACACCACCGAGTGCACCGCGCCAATCCGCGCGCAGGCCAGCATGGCCATGGCCGCCTGCGGCACCATGGGCATGTAGATGATCACCCCGTCACCCTTGTTCACCCCCAGCTGGCGCAGCAAGCCGGCCAGGCGTGCCACCTCGTCGCGCAGCTGGTGGTAGGTGTAGGTCTGCTGCATGCCGGTTACCGGCGAATCGTAGATCAGCGCCAACTGCTCGCCACGGCCCTGTTCGATCTGGTGATCGAGGGCCAGGTAGCAACTGTTCAGGCGACCATCGGCGAACCAGCGATGGGTACCGTCGGCGTTTTCCTGCAGTGTGAGGGCAGGCTTGCGGTGCCAGGCCAGGTGCGCGGCCTGTTCCGCCCAGAATGCGGCAGGGTCGGAAATGGAGTGGGCGTAGCTGTGCTGGTAGCTCATATCGAAGGGGACCCGGTACTTGTTGTTATTGAAGGGCGAATCTTGAGTATGGACCGCTACACCCGCGTCGCCATGGGACTAAAGTCACAACCGACCTGCAAATTTGCAGACAACGGCAAAAACGCCCCACAACAGTGCAAAGCCTCTAGAATAGGCCACCCCTCAGCCACCGAGCAGCTCATGGATATCGATCAGGCCCGTACTTTTCTGGAAGTCGTGCGTTGCGGCAGCCTGGTCGCCGCCGCCGAACGCCTGTTCGTGTCACAGACCGCAATCACCGCCCGTGTACAACGCCTGGAGCAGCAACTGGGCTGCCAGCTGTTCGTGCGCAGCCGCAGCGGCGCCAGCCTGACCAGCGACGGCGAGGCGTTCGTCAGCTATGCCAACCAGCTGGTACAGACCTGGGAAGCAGCGCGCCGCGATCTGCCACTGCCCGAAGGCTGCCAGCAGGTGCTGCATGTGGGGGGTGAGGTGAGCCTGGGCAACCCGATGATGCTCGACTGGGTCAGCGCCCTGCACCGCGAGCTGCCCACCCATGCCATTCGCAGTGAGGTCAGTGACGGCGAGTCGTTGCTGCGCAAGGTCGAAATGGGCCTGCTGGACGCTGCGCTGGTCTACCAGCCGACCTACGGGCCAGGCTTGCAGGTGGAGCAGTTGATGGAAGAGAAACTAATCCGCGTGCGCCGGGTCGACCAGCCAGACCCTTATATCTACATCGACTGGGGCGAAGCCTTCCGCCGCCAGCACGATGCCGCCCTGCCCGACTGCGCACGCCCGGCGCTGAGCTTCAACCTGGGGCCGCTGGCCCTGCAGTTCATTCTCGACCAGGGCGGCAGTGGCTACTTCCGCACCCGGGTGGTGCAGGCCTACCTGGACCGTGGGGTGTTCGAGCGCGTACCGCAGGCGCCGGAGTTCACCTACCCGACTTTCCTGGTTTACCCGCGCAAGCGCGACAGCGGCGCCCTGCAACAGGCCTTTGCCATCCTGCGCCGGCTAGTGGCCGCCGGCGCCAGCGACTGGTCACAGCGTTGGGACCCGGCTATCTGAGGCTTCGGCCTTGCTGAGCAACTGGCGCTTGAGGCCGGCAATCAGGTCGGTCTGGGTGATCACCCCGACCAGCGTGTCACCCTCGAGCACCGGCAGGCAATGCAGACCCTGCTCACACAATAGCGGCAGCAGGTGGTCCAGCGGGTGCTGACTGCTGACACTGATGACCCGCCGGCTCATCACCTGCTCCATGCGCACCACCTTGCGGCCAAACAGCCCGCGCCAGCCGCGACCACCACGCTGCATGGCCGGGCCGACCAGGTCGCTGAGGCTGACGATGCCGACCAGTTTGCCCTGCTGCAGCACCGGCAGGGTTTTCAGGTGGTGGCTGGCCAGCATTTTCCAGGCCTGCTCCAGGGTGGTATCGGGCGAGGCGAACTGTACATCGCGGGCCATCACCGAGCCCGCAGTGATGCCGCCAAGGCTGCGCTGCAGGGCGTGCTGCTCGGTGGCCAGGATGATGCGCTCCAGTTCATCGCGGGTG
>NZ_JABMCW010000222.1:0-9412 GCF_013179705.1 Pseudomonas sp. CM25
CCACCAGCAGCGCAGCCAGCACGCAATAGCGCGGCGACAGGCGCTTGACCAGCAGGTAGCTGAAGAACATGCCCAGTACCAGCAAGGTGCGGTGCTGCGCGGCGACGAAGATCTCGCTGCCGATCTTGAACAGGATGCCGGCCAGCAGCGCCGACGCCAACGAGGCCGGAATGCGCTTGACCAGCCGCTCAAAACTGCCGGTCAGGCCGCACACCAGCACCAGCAGGGCGCAGGTGATGTACGCACCAATCGCTTCGCCATAGCTGACCCCGCCCAGGCTGGTGATCAGCAAGGCGGCGCCGGGGGTGGACCAGGCAATGGTGATGGGCGTGCGGTAGCGCAGCGACAGGCCGATGCTGCACACCGCCATGCCGATCGACAGCGCCCAGATCCATGACGAGATCTGCGCAGTGGTCAGCCCGGCGGCCTGGCCTGCCTGGAACATCAGCACCAGTGAGCTGGTATAGCCGGTCAGCATGGCGATAAAACCGGCGACAACCGCCGACGGGGAGGTATCTGCCAGGGGCCGCAGGCGTGCGGAAGTGGCATCGGTCATGAACAAAATCCTTGTAAAGGTGTAAGCAGTTTTTTCAGACTACAGCGCGAAAGGTTGATCCTTGCCATACAGCGGCCATTGCTTTTAGCCGTACAGTCGCCAACTATTGGGCGGGATTACACAACTGCACAGGTTGGCGCCCGACATGGGCATTTCTGTTTCACAGGGGGAGGGGCGATGTACAAGGTCTATGGCGATTACCAGTCGGGCAACTGCTACAAGGTCAAGTTGATGCTGAGCCTGCTGGGCAAGCCCTATCAATGGCACCCGGTGGACATCCTCAAGGGCGAGACCGAAACGCCCGAGTTCCTGGCCATGAACCCCAACGGCAAGGTGCCGGTGCTGGAGCTTGAAGACGGCAGCTACCTGTGGGAGTCCAATGCCATCCTCAACTACCTGGCCGATGGCAGTGCGTTCCTGCCCAGCGAGCCGCGCCTGCGCACTCAGGTTTTGCAATGGCAGTTCTTCGAGCAGTACAGCCATGAGCCGTACATTGCCGTGGCGCGCTTCATCCAGTTTTACCTGGGCCTGCCGGATGACCGCGTAGAGGAATACCGCAAGCTGCACAAGGGCGGCTACAAGGCGCTGAAGGTGATGGAGCGGCAGCTGCAGATGACCCCGTACCTGGTGGGTGAGCAGTATTCGATTGCCGATGTGGCGTTGTATGCCTATACCCATGTGGCGCAGCAGGGCGGGTTCGACCTGGCCGACTACCCGGCGGTACGGGCCTGGCTGGAGCGCGTCGCCAGCCACCCGCGGCATGTGCCGATGGTGGGCTGACCTTCAGCCTGTACCGGCCTCTTCGCGGGTGAACCCGCTCCCACAGGGATTACCACCGTATTCAGCCCTGTGGTAATCCCTGTGGGAGCGGGTTCACCCGCGAAGAGGCCGGTGCAGGATGGTTACAAATCCTCAGACCGAAGCAAACCGCTCATCCAGGTAGGCAATGATGGCCTTGGACTCATACATCCAGGTCACCTTGCCGGCCTCTTCAATGCGCAGGCACGGCACTTTCACCCGCCCGCCACCTTCCTGCAGGGCCTGGCGGTGCACCGGGTCGTTCTTGGCATCGCGCAGCGCCAACGGCACGTTCAGGCGGTGCAGGGTGCGGCGGGTCTTGACGCAGAACGGGCAGGCATGGAACTGGTACAGCGCCAGGCCCTTGGCCGCTTGCTCGACGCGGGCCTGGGCCGCGGCGTCGCGCTTGCGCTTGGCCGGGCGGCTGACCCAGTCACCGAACACGATGAGCTGGCCGAGGCCAACCCGCAGGGCTTTGACGATCATGGGCAACTCCTGAAATGCAAAAGGCCGACCCGGCAGGGTCGGCCTGGTGTCAGCGACCGATCACTTGATCAGGCTGAGGAACTCGCTGCGGGTGGCGGCGTTATCGCGGAACTCGCCCAGCATCACCGAAGTGATCATGCTCGAATTCTGCTTTTCGACACCGCGCATCATCATGCACATGTGCTTGGCTTCGACAACCACGGCCACGCCTGCGGCGCCGGTGACCTGCTGCACGGCTTCGGCGATCTGGCGGCTGAGGTTTTCCTGGATCTGCAGGCGGCGGGCGTACATGTCGACGATGCGCGCCACCTTCGACAGGCCCAGCACCTTGCCCTTGGGCAGGTAGGCCACGTGGGCCTTGCCGATGAAGGGCAGCATGTGGTGTTCGCACATCGAATACAGCTCGATGTCCCGGACCAGCACCATTTCGCTGTTGTCAGAGCTGAACAGCGCGTTGTTGGTGACTTCTTCCAGGGTTTGCTCATAACCGCGGCAAAGGTACTTCATCGCCTTTGCAGCCCGCTTGGGCGTGTCGAGCAGGCCCTCACGGGAGACGTCCTCGCCAATCTGGCTGAGGATCTCGGTGTAGTTCTGTTCCAGGGACATGGATCTACCTGTTGGAAAAATCGCAAAAACGAAGGGTACGGCGGCAACGGCGGCGCTGCAAGCGCGGCGTTACTCGTCGCGGCCTTCGAGCATGGTTCGCTTGAGCATCACATACACCGCGCCAGTGCCGCCGTGGCGGGCGCTGCACGAGGCAAAACCGAGCACCTGCTGGTGCTGGCGCAGCCAGGTGTTGACGTGGCTCTTGATCATCGGGCGCTTGCCGTCCAGGCGTGCGGCCTTGCCGTGGGTCACGCGCACGCAGCGCACTTCCAGCTTGGTGGCTTCGGCGATGAAGTCCCACAGCGTCTCGCGAGCCTTTTCCACGGTCATGCCGTGCAGGTCGAGGCTGCCTTCGAACGGGATCTGGCCCAGCTTGAGCTTGCGCAACTGGCCTTCCTGCACGCCGTCGCGGCGCCACATCAGCTCGTCTTCGGCGCCAACGTCGATGACGAACTGGTCGGACATCCCGTCGATCACCAGGGCTTTGTCACTGCGCACGGTCGCCGCCTGGCGCAGGCCGGCCAGCTGGGTGCGGTCGGCCTTGGGCTTGCCGACTTCGGCGCGGTCGTGCCGGATCGGTTTGACACCGCGCACTTCGGCCTTGAACAGGGAAAAATCGTCGTCTTGCATGATGCCTCCACGTGGGCGGCGTAGTTTACGCGACTGTGGGGCCTTCTGCAGCCTGTGCCGGCCTCTTCGCGGGTAAACCCGCTCCCACAGGATCGCTACAGGCCCGGGCAATCCGACATCCCTGTGGGAGCGGGTTCACCCGCGAAGAGGCCCGCAAAGGCTATACACACATCAATCGTGTTTTTTCATCAGGTGCGGCGACAGGTTCAATTCCCGCCCCCGGCGCAAGCGAATGCGGCTGCGCCGCCAAAAGCGTACCCCCAGCCACAACAGCAGCAAGCCCGCCCCGGCCAGGATGCCGGCCAGCGGTTTGTTGGCGTTGAGTTCCGCCAGCGCAGGGTAGTTGCCCAGCAGGCCGGCAACCCCGGCCATTGCCAGCAGCACGCCTATTGTCGCCAGCAGGGCCGACAGCCCAGCCGCCAGGCGAGCGCCCCAGTTACGCGGTTCGCGCGGGCGCAGGCGCTTGGCGTCAAAACTGCCTTTGAGCTTCATTCCGCTCTCCTCTGTGGATATCCGGAATTCGACCTGCTGCCGCCCATCGGGTTCCGCCCGGCTGCCGGGCGGTCGTGCCCGCTGTTCAGATCAGGCTGGCGGTGGGGGCCACGCAAGCGAAGTTGTCGGCCATCACGGCCATTTCGCATTGGTGGATCTGTGCGGCCGGAATCACCCCGTCCTTGAAGGCCAGGTCACGGGTGGCCGAGGCGTCTTCCACCAGGGTGCACCGATAACCATAGTCCTTGGCGCGGCGCACGGTGGTGCTGACGCTGGAATGGCTCATGAAACCGCAGACAATCAGGTCCAGATGCCCCAGCGCCTGCAAGGTTTCGTGCAGCTGGGTGTTCTTGAAGGCGTTGGGCATGCGTTTTTCGATGACGGTTTCGCCTTCCAGGGGCTCCAGCCCCGGGATGAACTGGCCGGCCGGGCCTTGGGGGTCGAAGCGGCCACCAACGGTGCCCAGGTGGCGAACATGGATGATCGGACGGCCGCTCTTGCGCGCGGCGTCGAGCAACCTGGCGATGTTGGCCACGGCCTCGTCCATGCCCGACAGCTGCAGGGGCCCACTGAGGTACTCCTTTTGCGCATCGATGATGATCAGGCTGGCGTGGCTCAGCTTGGCCGGCGGGTAGTCGCGGCCAGTGAGGCGGAACATCGTGGTTGGAACGGACATCAATGGCTCCTTGAGCAGGGCTTTTGTACACCTATTCTCCCTTGCATTGGCGCCAATGGGAATGGTTGACAACGCAAGCGGCGTAGTTACTGGCTTGTGGCTAGCCTGGGGGCGATCCGGGGGAACAAATGTACGGCCTGGGCTGTTAGACTTTTGTACGGTCTGAAATAGGAGTACCCCGTGATCACATCCCGTCTGCGCACGCTGCGCGACTACATCCGCTGGGCGGTCAGCCGCTTCCACGAGCATGATCTGTTCTTCGGCCACGGTGCCGACAACGCCTGGGACGAGGCCCGCCTGCTGGTGCTGGGCGCGGTGCACCTGCCGTGGGAAGTGGCCGACAGCTACCTGGACTGCATGCTCGAGGACGACGAGCGGGTACGCCTGCAGCACCTGTTGAAACGCCGGATCGAAGAGCGCGTGCCGGCCGCCTACCTGCTTGGCGAGGCCTGGTTCTGCGGCATGTCGTTCATCGTTGACGAACGGGTGCTGGTGCCGCGTTCGCCGATTGGCCAGTTGATCGAAAAGCGCTTCGAGCCGTGGCTGGCCAGCGAGCCGGCGCGCATCCTCGACCTGTGCACCGGCTCGGGTTGCATCGGCATCGTCGCCGCCGACGTGTTCCCCGAGGCCGAGGTGGTGCTGGCCGACCTGTCGTTCCAGGCCCTTGAAGTGGCCAACCAGAACATCGAACGGCATGGCCTGGACGGCCGTGTGTTCACCGTGCAGGGTGACGGCTTTAGCGGCTTGCCGGGGCAGCGTTTCGACCTGATCCTGTCCAACCCGCCGTATGTCGATGCCGAAGACTTCGACGACATGCCGGCCGAATACCACCACGAGCCCGAGCTGGGCCTTGCCTGCGGTAATGATGGCCTGGACCTGGTGCGGCGCATGCTGGCCGAGGCGGCAGACCACCTGACCGACAAGGGCTTGCTGATTGTCGAAGTGGGCAACAGCCAGGTGCATGTCGAGGCGCTGTACCCTGAGGTGGACTTCACCTGGCTGGAGTTCGAGCGCGGGGGGCATGGCGTGTTCATGCTGACCGCCGAGCAGTGCCGCCAGCATCAGGAACTGTTCAAAGGCCGGGTCTGACCTGCAGGGCCTCTTCGCGGGTGAACCCGCTCCTACAAGGCCATCACTGGCCTCGGGCCCGGTGCTATCCCTGTAGGAGCGGGTTTACCCGCGAAGCAGGCAACGCGGTCTCAGCGGGTAGCAATCCAGATCAGCAGCCCTGCCTGAAACACCGCAAATGCCACCAGGCAGGTGATGGTAAAGCGCAACCCGCTGTCTTCCCGGTGGTACTTGGCCACCCGCTCATCGCGCTCGCGCAATTGCGCTTCCTTCTCCAGCAATTGCTGGTCAGCCTGCTGCAGCAGGTTGGCGGCATCCAGAATGTCCACCCGCTGCAGGCGCTCGTTGCTCCAGGCCGCTTTCAGCTGGCCCACGGGCATGTCCACGGTGCGGCCCTTCAGGTGCTGGCTGTCTTCGTACTCCACAGCGATACCCACCCCGCGCAAGCAGTGGTCACGGCGCAGGCGCGAGTCTTCGCTCAGCGCATCCTTGCTCGGCAGCGCCATGCCCTCGACCCGGTAATGCGACCAGCGGCGTTGCAGCCACTGCGCAGCCTGGGCCAGCAGGAAGCGGCCGATGCCCCGGTTGACGGGCTCCAGTTGCAGGCCATGCTCGCTGCCGATACGCACCAGGTGCTCGGCATGGTCGACGCGGATGTCCAGGCGGTTCTGCTCTTTGTGCACCTTCTGCCCGGGCAGCTGGATCTCCATGCGCAGCAGGCTGTGCGCCTTGTCATGGCGCTCGGCATAGCCGAACTGCACAAAACGCAGCGGCCGCGCGCCGGTGCTGCGGTCGGTGGGCAGGGCGGCCAGGCGCAGCAGCTGGAAGTGTTCCGGGGCCAGGTCGGCCCAGGGCAGGGCAGGGGGTTGCTGGGCCTCTTCGGCCGGCTCTACGGCGGCGGGTGTGGTTGTCATCGGGGCTTGTCCTCGGCTATGCCTGCTGTATCGGCAGGCTTGCCAAGGACCTGAGCCTGTTCAGCTCACGCCGAAGGCAAATGCTGGATGAATGTCACAATCCGCTCACCCAGTTCCTGCGCCAGCGGTAGCTCGGGGTTGAGGTAGCTGTCGCGCTGCTGGCTCATGCCCTTGGGGCTGATGCGCAGCATGTGGTTCATGCCGTCGATCAACACCAGCTGCGCATCCGGCTTGGCGGCCTTCAGCCGTTGGGCATCGACCACGTCCACCTGCACGTCGTTGCGCCCCTGCACGATCAGCGCGGGCATGGGCAGGCGGGCAAAGGCTGCAGCCGGGTTTTGCCGGAACAGCGAAATCAGGTACGGCTGCACACTGGGGCGAAACACCTGGCGCAGCGGCGCCGGCACTTCCAGGCTGGTCTGCCCGGCCTGCAGGCGGTCGAGCAGGGCGCTGCCACCGGCCAGCTGCGCCGGCGGCAGGCGTTGTGCCAGCTGCTCGCGCAGCACATCGGCCAGCGGGCGGCCGCTGCCGGCCAGGGTGATCACGGCGCTGGCGCCGGCCCGCTCGGCGGCCAGGCTGGCGATCAGTGCGCCTTCGCTGTGGCCGATCAATATCAGCGGGCCAAAGCGCGGGTCGGCCTTGAGCTTGTGGCTCCAGGCGACCACATCGGCCACGTAGCGCTCCACGCTGAGGTCACGCTCGTCGGGCGTGGCCGGCTGGCTGGCAGCCACACCGCGCTTGTCGTAGCGCACGCTGGCGATATGCTCGTTGGCCAGCAGCAGGGCCAGGCGCTTGAGGTTGTCTACCCTGCCTGAAGCCGGGTTGTTGCCGTTGCGGTCGGTGGGGCCGGAGCCGGCGATGATCAGCACCACCGGTGGCGGGGTGGCCTGTTGCGGCAACAGCAGGCTGCCGTGCAGCACACCCTGGCCGGTGTCCAGGTCAATCGGGCGTTGCAGCACGGTGGGGGCGGCGGCCTGGGCCAGGCCGGAGCACAACAGCAGGAACAAGGCGACGAGGCGCGACATCAGGCGGTACTACATGGGGAGATGAGGGTTTGACCCAATGTCTGCGGGAAGGTTCTCGGGCTTTGTATGCAGGTTCGGCCTCATCGCCGGCAAGCCAGCTCCCACAGGGAATCCACAATGCCAGGGCCTGTGGTAAACCTGTGGGAGCCTGCTTGCCGGCGATAGGGCCAGTACAGACAACCAATCCATCTGTATACTGCCGCTTTCGTCCATTTCAGGCTGATCTCGCGGAGCGTCCATGTCCGGCAATACCTACGGCAAGCTGTTCACTGTCACCACCGCTGGCGAAAGCCATGGCCCGGCGTTGGTCGCCATTGTCGATGGGTGCCCACCCGGCCTGGAAATTTCCCTCGCCGACCTGCAGCACGACCTGGACCGGCGCAAGCCCGGCACCAGCCGGCACACCACCCAGCGCCAGGAAGCCGACGAGGTGGAAATCCTCTCCGGCGTGTTCGAAGGCCGTACCACGGGCTGCTCGATCGGCCTGCTGATCCGCAACACCGACCAGAAGTCCAAGGACTACTCGGCGATCAAGGACCTGTTCCGCCCGGCCCACGCCGATTACACCTACCACCACAAGTACGGCATCCGCGACTACCGCGGCGGCGGCCGCAGCTCGGCCCGCGAAACCGCCATGCGCGTGGCCGCCGGTGCCATCGCCAAGAAGTACCTGGCCACCCAGGGCATCACCGTGCGCGGCTACATGAGCCAGCTGGGCCCGATCGAAATCCCGTTCAAGACCTGGGAATCGGTGGAGCACAACGCCTTCTTCAGCCCCGACCCCGACAAGGTGCCGGAGCTGGAGGCCTACATGGACCAGCTGCGCCGTGACCAGGACTCGGTAGGCGCCAGAATCACCGTGGTCGCCGAGGGCGTGATGCCGGGCCTGGGCGAGCCGATCTTCGACCGCCTCGACGCAGAGCTGGCTCACGCGCTGATGAGCATCAACGCCGTCAAGGGCGTGGAAATCGGCGCCGGCTTTGCCAGCGTTGCCCAGCGCGGTACCGAACACCGTGACGAGCTCACCCCCGAAGGCTTCCTCAGCAACAACGCTGGCGGCATCCTCGGTGGCATCTCTTCGGGTCAGCCGATCGTGGCGCACCTGGCGCTGAAACCGACCTCCAGCATCACCACCCCGGGCCGCTCCATCGACGTTGACGGCAACCCGGTGGATGTCATCACCAAAGGCCGCCACGACCCTTGCGTGGGCATTCGTGCCACACCGATCGCCGAGGCAATGATGGCCATTGCGCTGATGGACCACCTGCTGCGCCACCGTGCGCAGAATGCCGATGTGCGCGTGAATACCCCGGTGCTGGGCCAGCGCTGATTCCCCTGCACCGGCCCTATCGCCGGCAAGCCAGCTCCCACAGGTACCCCACAGTCTTCAGGTATGAGGTGATCCTGTGGGAGCTGGCTTGCCGGCGATAGGCCGGCCCAGGTTCCCACAAGGCCACCCCATGCAACCCATCCCCTACTGGCGCCTGTCCACTTTCTACCTGTTCTACTTCGCCCTGCTCGGCTCCACCGCCCCGTTCCTGGCGCTGTACTTCGACCACCTGGGCTTTTCCCCGGCGCGCATCGGCGAGCTGGTGGCCATCCCCATGCTGATGCGCTGCGTGGCGCCCAACCTGTGGGGCTGGCTGGGCGATCGCAGCGGCCAGCGCCTGCTGATCGTGCGCCTGGGGGCGTTGGCGACCCTAGCGAGCTTCGCCCTGATCTTCTTCGGCAAAAGCTACGCCTGGCTGGCATTGGTCATGGCCCTGCACGCGTTCTTCTGGCATGCCGTGCTGCCGCAGTTCGAGGTGATAACCCTGGCGCACCTGCACGGGCAGACCGCGCGTTACAGCCAGGTGCGGTTGTGGGGCTCGATCGGCTTCATCCTCACCGTGGTGGGGCTGGGCCGGCTGTTCGAATGGCTGAGCCTGGATATCTACCCGGTAGCGCTGGTGACCATCATGGCGGGCATCGTCGCGGCCAGCCTGTGGGTGCCCAATGCCCAGCCGGTGGAGCAGGGCGAGCGCCGCAGCGCGGGTGGTTTCCTGCAGCAGCTGCGCGCCCCGGGGGTGATCGCATTCTATGCCTGCGTGGCGCTGATGCAGCTCAGCCACGGGCCGTACTACACCTTCCTCACGCTGCACCTGGAGCATCTGGGCTACAG
>NZ_JABMCW010000223.1:0-9310 GCF_013179705.1 Pseudomonas sp. CM25
CAAAGCCCGGTGCCGTACCTGATCGAGCGCGCCATCAAGTGGGGCAACATGCCGCTGGAAGGCTGGCTGAGCGATGTGATCAAGGACAGCAACGTGGTCGACAACATTCGCGATGTACTGGGCACCCGCGAACCAAGGTCTTGAACCGGCCGAGCGAACAGTCGAGGCAAATCCTGCTACCTTGAGCCTCGACCCACGGCCAAGGCACGACCCGTGGTCCAGCGCACCATAAGCACCTTTTCCGGCAAAGGCTCGAGAATGGCCGACTCCTGGCCCAGGAGCCGATTCCATCCAGAGGCTTCCTTCAGCGATTCTATTGCCAGTTTGCCCAATGGAATTCTGTTTATCCTGGCTTCTATCAGGGTGGCTTTGATATCGGTAACCAGCTGCCTCATTTTTCCCACACCGGCGACCGAGGCTGCTCCCATCCCTAATACGCTGAATGCTTCATTTGCCAATCCGACAGTTGGATAAGAGAAAGCCATCGCCACACCTGGGGCTTTGGTCAGGGTACTGACAAGGCCACCGGTGAAAATCATTGCATTGTTGGTGCGGCTCGCGGCGTCGAACTCCCTGGGTACAGGCTGCCCATTGGCCTTGGCAACCGATCGTTTGACAATTGTTCTTGAAGCTTTGTTGAGCGAAGACAGCATGCCCACCGTTCCCCAGACCAACCCGGTGCCTTGCCCGGCTATACGTGTGGGTGAATGCCCATCACAGTCCACATTGTTGACCGGATCGCCTTGACAATAAGCATATGCATTGAGACCTCCGCGGCCAAAAGGGCTTACTGCATCGGGACTGTGAAAACGCATCAGCCCTGTGTCGTAGGCCCGTTGACCGTTGCCAAGCAGGTAGCGGCGCGGCAGTGCCCCGCATAATTCACCGGCGAACGCCAGTAACGGGGCTGACCGGGGCAAATGAAAACCATAAGGTGAATAGGTTCGGGCTTCGAAGTTGTTGCCCGGCGCAGTGGAAGCTTGTTTGTCTAACGCCTGTAGTTCCGAATGTAGTTCCGAAGATAGTTCCGAAATCAGTTCCGAGATTTCCATGATTCAGCCCCTGGATAATAGTGTTCTCACGGCCACACTAATCATCCGCCAAAGACTCGGTAACTCTCAGTTCCATGAGGTGACAACGCTGCAGGCATGACAGCGGTAATGCTGTTACCGTGGGCGCACTGACAAGCCACAGCCAAGGACTGCGTCATGCCCCCACGCCAAACCACCCCGAACGGCTTCGTTCGCGTACACGGTGCCCGCGAGCACAACCTCAAGAACGTTGATGTCGATATCCCCCGCGACGCTCTGGTGGTGTTTACAGGCGTGTCTGGCTCGGGCAAGTCTTCGCTGGCCTTCTCCACCTTGTATGCCGAAGCCCAGCGCCGTTACTTCGAGTCGGTGGCGCCCTATGCCAGGCGCCTGATCGATCAGGTAGGCGTGCCGGACGTGGACGCCATCGAGGGCCTGCCGCCGGCGGTGGCCCTGCAGCAGCAACGCGGTACGCCGAGTGCCCGCTCCTCGGTGGGCAGCGTGACCACCTTGTCCAGTTCTATCCGCATGCTCTACTCGCGCGCCGGCCATTATCCGGCCGGGCAAGCGATGCTGTATGCCGAGGATTTTTCGCCGAACACGCCGCAGGGCGCCTGCCCCGAATGCCATGGCATGGGCCGGGTCTACGAGGTCACGGAAGCAACCATGGTTCCCGACCCGTCGCTGACCATCCGCGAGCGCGCGGTGGCGGCGTGGCCAATGGCCTGGCAGGGCCAGAACCAGCGCGACATCCTGGTAACCCTGGGCTACGACGTCGACATCCCCTGGCGCGACCTGCCCCAGGCGCAGCGTGACTGGATCCTGTTCACCGAAGACACCCCCACTGCCCCGGTGTATGCCGGCCTGACCCCGGCGCAAACCCGCACCGCCCTCAAGCGCAAGCAGGAGCCCAGCTACCAGGGCACCTTCATGGGCGCCCGGCGCTACGTGCTGCACACCTTCATGCATTCGCAGAGCGCGCAGATGCGCAAGCGCGTCGCCCAGTACATGCGCCCCAGCCCCTGCCCGCTGTGCGCAGGCAAGCGCCTCAAGCGCGAGGCGCTGGCGGTGACCTTCGCCGGCCGCGACATCGCCGAGCTGTCACACCTGTCATTACAGGCACTGGCCAAGGTGTTCCGCGAAGTGGCAGCGGCGGATTACCTGACGCGGCAGCAGGACGACCTGACCCTCGAGAAGCGCCTGGCCGCCCAGCGCATCGCCAAGGAACTGCTCGAACGCATCGATACCCTGCTCGACCTCGGCCTCGGTTACCTGGCGTTGGAACGCAGCACCCCGACCTTGTCCTCCGGTGAGCTGCAACGGTTGCGCCTGGCAACGCAGCTGAATTCGCAATTGTTCGGCGTGATCTACGTGCTCGACGAGCCCTCGGCCGGCTTGCACCCGGCTGACAGCGAGGCCCTGTTCGAGGCCCTGCAGCGCTTGAAGCACGCTGGCAACTCGGTCTATGTGGTGGAGCACGACCTGGACACCATGCGCCGTGCCGACTGGCTGGTGGATGTCGGCCCGGCTGCCGGCGAGCATGGTGGCACCATCCTCTACAGTGGGCCGCCCGCCGGGCTGGCGCAGGTGCAACAGTCGTGCACCCGCGCCTACCTGTTCAGCCCCCCCGCCCAGGCTGCCCGCGCACCACGGCCGGCTCGCGACTGGCTGAAGCTGGAAGGCATCACCCGCAACAACCTCGATAACCTCAGCGCCGAATTCCCACTGGGCTGCTTCACGGCCGTAACCGGGATTTCCGGCTCGGGCAAGTCCAGCCTGGTCAGCCAGGCCCTGCTGGAGCTGGTGGGTGCCCACCTGGGCCATGCCGAGCAGCGTAGCGAAGCCGATGAGCAAAGCCTGGAAGACGAACCTGAACAGGCCAGCAGCGGCCAGGTGAGCGCGGGCATCGACAGCATCAAACGCCTGGTTCAGGTCGACCAGAAGCCGATCGGCCGCACGCCCCGTTCCAACCTGGCCACCTACACCGGCTTGTTCGATCACGTACGCAAACTGTTCGCCGCCACCGAGCAGGCCAAGGCGCACGGCTTCGATGCCGGGCGGTTTTCCTTCAACGTTGCCAAGGGCCGTTGCGCCAACTGCGAGGGCGAAGGCTTTGTCAGCGTCGAGCTGCTGTTCATGCCCAGCGTGTATGCACCTTGCCCGACCTGCCACGGTGCCCGCTACAACCCCGAGACCTTGGCGGTGAGCTGGCAAGGCATGAATATCGCGCAGGTGCTGCAGCTGAACGTCGACCAGGCGCTGGAGGTGTTTGCCGCGCAGCCAGCGGCGCGACGCTGCCTGCAGGTGCTGCAGGATATCGGCCTGGGTTACCTGCGCCTGGGCCAGCCGGCCACCGAACTGTCCGGTGGCGAGGCGCAGCGCATCAAGCTGGCCACCGAACTGCAACGCGTTGCCCGCGGGGCGACGCTGTATGTGCTGGACGAGCCCACCAATGGCCTGCACCCGCAAGACATCGACCGGCTGCTGGTGCAGCTGAACCGCCTGGTCGAGGGCGGCCACAGCGTGGTGGTGGTGGAGCATGACATGCGGGTGGTGGCGCAGAGTGACTGGGTGATCGATATCGGGCCAGGGGCCGGGGATGCCGGGGGCAAGGTGGTGGTCAGTGGTACGCCGCAGGTGGTGGCTGGGTGCCCTGAAAGCCGCACGGCGGAGTTTCTGGCCAAGGTTTTGTAGCGCTGGTGCTGGGTGCATGGTCGGCGAGGCGGGCCATGGGATTGCATCAGGGCTGACAGGTGCTTTCCACAGCATTTTCAGCGCCTGTAAGATCGAGCGCCGCCCGCGCGGTGCTTCGCAGCACAAGGCTGCTCCTACACCTGTTTCGGGCCAGTCACTCCTGAGGCCGAGGCACTCGGCCCCTTGGCGCCCGCCTTGCTATCGAGTTGAAACGACAAGGCGGTCGCGCACAATTGGCACAGGCCTCACTGGCCCGAAACGAATGTGAGCAGGCTTGTGCTGCGAAGCGCCGCGCGGGCGGCGCTCGATCTCATAGGCGATGCAAATTCTGTGGCAACCACCTAGCAGCCCCAACCGCCGCTAAAGTACAGTCTGCCCCATGGACAAATACGCCCCCCGCCACTGGCTCCCCCACGAAAAACCCAGCTTGCCGGGCTCGCCCTCCACGCCCCTGCACTCGCCCGCCAAGCGCCTGGCCTACGGCGTTGTCGGCCTGCTGGTGGCAATCACCGGTGGCCTGGGCAACGCGCTGGTCACCGCCAATCTGGTGTTCCTGCAGGGCGCCCTGGGCGCGACCACGGCGGAAATGGCCTGGTTGCCAGCCGCCTACGTGATGACCAACGTGTCCATCAACCTGCTGCTGGTCAAGTTCCGCCAGCAGTTCGGCCTGCGCGCCTTTACCGAAGTGTTCCTGGTGCTGTATGCGCTGGTTACCTTCGCCCACCTGCTGGTCAACGACCTGAACTCGGCCATCGCCGTTCGCGCAGCGCACGGCATGGTCGGCGCCGCGCTCAGCTCGCTGGGGCTGTACTACATGATCCAGGCGTTCCCGGCGCAATGGCGGCTCAAGGCGATGGTCCTGGGCCTGGGCGCCTCGCAGCTGGCGCTGCCGCTGGCGCGGATCTTTTCCGAAGACCTGCTGCAAATCGCCGAATGGCGTGGGCTGTACCTGTTCGAACTGGGCCTGGCACTGGCTGCGCTGGGTTGCGTGATGATGCTCAAGCTGCCGCCCGGCGACCGCTTCAAAACCTTCGAGCCGCTGGACTTCCTGACGTTCACCCTGATGGCCGGCGGCACTGCCCTGCTCTGCGCTGCGCTGTCGCTGGGGCGCATCGACTGGTGGCTGGAGGCGCCGTGGATCGGCGTTGCGCTGGCGGCATCGATCGCCCTGATTTTCAGCGGCCTGGCCATCGAACACAACCGCCAGAACCCGTTGCTGATGACCCACTGGCTGGGCAGCGGGGCCATCATCCGCCTGGCGCTGTGCGTGGTGCTGATCCGCATGGTCACCTCGGAGCAGTCCACGGGTGCGGTCGGCTTCCTGCAGGTATTGAACATGGGCAGCGAGCAGCTGCGCGCGCTGTACGGGATCATGCTGCTGGGCGCGGTGGCCGGGCTGGCCAGCAGTGCCCTCACCATCAACCCCAACCACCTGGTGATTCCGCTGTTCGTCTCGCTGCTGGCCATGGCTGCCGGCGCCTTCATGGACAGCAGCTCCAGCAACCTGACCCGCCCGGCGCAGATGTACTTCAGCCAGTTCCTGCTGGCTTTCGGCAGCACCTTCTTCCTTGGCCCGTCGATGGCCCTGGGTATCAGCCATGTGCGCGCCAACCCCCGCAACCTGGTGAGTTTTTCGGTGCTGTTCGGCATTTGCAACAACCTGGGTGGGCTGATCGGCGCGGCGCTGCTGGGCACCTTCCAGACCTGGCGGGAGAAGTTTCATTCCAGCCACCTGATGGATCGCCTCAGCTACCTGGAGCCGCTGGTGAATGCGCGTGTGCAAAGCGGCGGCGGCGGTTACGGTGGCGTGATCGCCGACCCGGCGCTGCGCAGCGAAGCCGGCATGCGCCTGCTGGCCAGTGCCGCCACCCGCGAAGCCAATATCATGGCCTACAACGATGTATTCGTGCTGATCGGCAGCATCGCAATCCTGACCATGATCTGGATCTGCATCCGCAGCACCTGGCTCTGGTACGCAAAACGCAAGGCCACCTCCACCGACTCGACCCCCGGCGCGACCACCCGATGACCGACGACACCCGCACCACGACCACCACCGCCATCGCCGAAACCCCGGAAGGCGCCACACCGCCCAGCGAGCCAACCAGCCCGGTACGTTCGCGGCGGATGCGGATCCTGTCATCGATCAGTTTCGCCGGCGTGGCCCTGGCCGGCATCCTGCTGGTGCTGTACGCCTGGCGCCTGCCACCGTTCAGCAGCGCCATCGAAAGCACCGAAAACGCCCTGGTGCGTGGCCAGGTGACCATCATCGGGCCACAATTGAGCGGCTACATTACCGATGTACCAGTACACGACTTCCAGTTCGTCAAGGCTGGCGACCTGCTGGTGCAGCTGGACGACCGCATCTACAAGCAGCGCCTGGCCCAGGCCGTTGCCCAACTGCAGCAACAACAGGCGGCCCTGGCCAACAACCTGCAGCAGCGCAACAGCGCCGATGCCACCATTGCCCAGCGCCGGGCTGCCATCGACGACGCCACCGCGCAGGCTGCCAAGGCCAAAGCCGACCTGGGCCGCAACCAGGCACTGGTCAACGACGGCTCGGTGTCCCGCCGCGAGCTGGACCTGGCCCGGGCCAGCGCAGCCGCTGCCGTCGCCAGCCTGGCCCAGGCCAGAGCGGCGCTGGAAATCGCCCGGCAAGACCGGGAAACCGTGGTCGTCAACCGGGCCGCGCTGGAGGCGGCAGTCGAGAACGCCAAGGCGGCTGTCGAACTGGCCCGCATCGACCTCGACAATACCCGCGTCACCGCCCCGCGCGACGGCCAGCTGGGGCAGATCGGCACGCGCCTTGGGGCTTATGTGAACTCGGGTGCGCAGCTAATGGCGCTGGTGCCCGACACCCTGTGGGTGATCGCCAACATGAAGGAAACCCAGATGGCCGAGGTGCGCATCGGCCAGCCGGTGACCTTTACCGTGGACGCGTTGAACCACCTGAAGCTGCACGGGCACGTGCAGCAGATTTCGCCGGCCACCGGCTCGGAGTTCGCCTTGTTGCAGGCGGACAATGCCACCGGCAATTTCGTCAAGATTGCCCAGCGCATACCGGTACGCATCACCGTGGACGCCGACCAGGCCCAGGCCAGGCGGCTGCGACCCGGGATGTCGGTGGTGGTCAGTATCGACACGCGCAGCCGCGATTGATGGTGTGGCTACCGGCCGCTTCACGGGGGAACCCGCTCCCACCGGTACTGTAGAGTTTTCTGGGGCTGTGCTTAGGCCAGAACAGGCTTACATCCACCAGGCCAGCACCACGGGCAACCAGGCAAATGACAGCACCGTCGAGCACATCACCAGGTTCGCCACCTGCTCCGGCTCGCGGTTGGCTCGCACCGCCATCAGGTAGTTGAACACCGCCACCGGCATTGCCGACTGCACCACCAGCACTGCTCGCTCAAGGTTGTCCATGCCCAGCGCTGCCCCCACTGCCCAACCCATCGCAGCCCCCAGGCCAATGCGCAAACCGCCGAGCAACAGGCCGCTGCCTACGTGACGCAGGCGAATGCTGGCCAGCGATACCCCCAGGGTCAACAGCATCAGCGGGATGGTCATGCCGCCCAGCAGGTCTGCGGTATTGGCCAGCCAGCGCGGCAGTTCGAAATCGAGAAAGATGATGGGCATGGCGCCCGCCAGGCTGATGACGATCGGGTTGCGCAGCAGCGCCTTGAGCGAAGCCGCCGTGCCGGAGATGGCCATGCCGATCGTGAACTGCACGATCGACAGGGTGAGGAAAAACGCCACGGCCAGTGCCAAGCCGTGTTCACCGAAGGCGTACAGGCTGATCGGCAGGCCCATGTTGCCGGTGTTGGGGAACATGAACGCCGGCAGCAGTACCCGCCAATGCATGCCAGAAGCGCGGCACACCAGCAACGCAGCCAAGGCCATGCCCAGGGTGCACAGCAAGCAGGCGACGGCCATGCTGGTAAAGGCATTCGGGTTCAGCTCGGTGCGGCTGAGGGTGGACAGCACCAGCGACGGGGTGCCGATGGTCATCACCACCCGGGCGATGAAGTCGGTGGGGTAATCCAGGCCCTTGCGGGCCCAGGCAAAGCCAATGGCGGCGACGATGAAAACCGGGGCCAGGACTGCGAACAGCGACGCGAACATGGAGGCCTTCCTTGGTGTGGATGCAGCATTATGCAGCAGTCTGCGCATTTGCCCAGGCGACCCCGTCTCTTGCAGGGGCAGCCTTGTGCTGCGAACAGGCCATTTCAGCCACAAACAAACTCAAAGCTTACCGGCCCTTTCGCAGCGCAAGGCTGCTCCTACCAAAATCCAGGGCAGTCATTGAAAATGTCTGCCCAAGACACTTTCATGTCGCCCTTGGACTGCGGCGTCTCGTCGCACGCTGTTGCCCCTTGGGCAAAACCTTCCAAGCCCGTAGAATCGCGCTTCCTTTTCGCCCGTCGCCTTGAACGGTGGCAACCCGCAGCAATGACAGAGTCCGTGCCTGAACACATGCCCGTACATGTGAAATAGGCTCAACCCTCCCCGCCCGGCCCAATTCCCATAGGCCCAGCGGTTGAGTCTTGCCCAGGTCGCATCCGTGCAACCCCCTCGCCCCTGCCGGGTCGAGCCGGTGTGCGCGTCCGAAAAGGCGCTCATCCCGCTCATCCAACTAGAGGTACGTATGTCTCCGCGTTTGCTGGCCATGGCGCTGGCGCCCCTGCTCGGGCTGTTCATCATTGCCCTGGGCAACGGCTTCATGTCTTCGCTGACCACCCTGCGCCTGGGCGCTGCCGGTGAATCGGCCACCACCATCGGTATCGTCTCGTCGACCTACTTCATCGGCCTGACCCTGGGCGCTATCTTCAACGACCGACTGATCCTGCGCATCGGCCATATCCGCGCCTACACAAGCTTTGCCTCGCTGATTGCCGTGACCATCCTGCTGCAGGGGCTGTTCTATGACGTCACCTGGTGGTCGGTGCTGCGCCTGATCAACGGCTGGGCTGCGGTCGGCGTATTCCTGGTCATCGAAAGCTGGCTGTTGCTGGCCGGTGACGCGAAGATCCGCGGCCGCCTGCTGGCGCTGTACATGATCGCCTTCTACGGCGCCGGGGTGATCGCCCAGGCCGGCCTGGGCGAAATCACCCACCTGGGTGACACCGCACCGTTCATGCTGGCTGGCGTGCTCGCCGCCTTGTCGGTGCTGCCGATCGTGATCCTGCCGCGGGTGTCGCCGCTGCTGGACCAGGTCGAACCGCTCAAGCCCCGCCAATTGCTGGGTGTGGCGCCCTCGGGGCTGGTCGGTTGCTTTGGCTCGGGTGTGGCCATTGCCGGCATCTATGCCCTGCTGCCGCTGTACTTGCAGCGCATCGGCCTGGATGTCGGTGAAGTGGGCAACATGATGGCCTGGGTGATCCTCGGCGCCATGCTGCTGCAATACCCGGTCGGGCGCTGGTCGGACCGCAAGGACCGCCTGGACGTGCTGCTCGCCCTTGCCGGGTTGTGCGTCGTGCTGTCGCTGGTGACGGTATTCCTGCCGTCGGACTCGATCGTGCTGCCGGCCATGCTGTTCCTGCTGGGTGGCGGTGTATTCACCCTGTACCCGGTAGCCGTCAGCCATG
>NZ_JABMCW010000224.1:0-9305 GCF_013179705.1 Pseudomonas sp. CM25
CATGCGGGTTGGACGGCCCGGCCATGTTACGTACCACGCTCGACAAGTCGAAGCTCAGGGTGCGTTCGTAGACCGCCTCGGCCAGGCTGTCGGCCCACAGGCCAGTAGCCTTGGCGTAGGTTTCCACCAGCTTTACCTGATGCTCTTCGCGGCCGGTCAGGCGCAGGTAGTCGATGGTCTGCTGGTCGATGGCGAACATCGCTGCCGTGGCGCCGTATTCCGGCGCCATGTTGGAAATGGTCGCGCGGTCACCCAGGGTCAGGGCACGCGCGCCCTCGCCGTGGAACTCCAGGTAGGCGCCGACGACTTTCTGTTTACGCAGGAATTCGGTCAGGGCCAGCACCAGGTCGGTGGCCGTGATGTTCGGCGCCAGCTTGCCAGTCAGCTCGACGCCGACGATTTCCGGCAGGCGCATCCACGAGGCACGGCCGAGCATCACGTTCTCGGCTTCCAGGCCGCCAACGCCAATGGCGATCACGCCCAGGGCGTCGACATGCGGGGTGTGGCTGTCGGTGCCGACGCAGGTGTCGGGGTAGGCCACGCCGCGGTCGCTGTGGACCACCGGTGACATCTTCTCCAGGTTGATCTGGTGCATGATGCCGTTGCCTGGCTGGATCACGTCGACGTTCTTGAACGCCTTCTTGGTCCAGTTGATGAAGTGGAAACGGTCTTCGTTGCGGCGGTCTTCGATGGCGCGGTTCTTTTCGAAGGCTTGTGGGTCGAAGCCACCGCATTCCACGGCCAGCGAGTGGTCGACGATCAGCTGCACCGGCACCACCGGATTGACGGCGGCCGGGTCGCCGCCTTTGTCGGCGATGGCGTCCCGCAGGCCGGCAAGGTCGACCAATGCCGTCTGGCCAAGGATATCGTGGCACACCACGCGCGCCGGGAACCACGGGAAGTCGAGGTCGCGCTTGCGTTCGATCAGCTGGGCCAGCGAGGCGTCGAGGGTGGCCGGGTCGCAGCGGCGCACCAGGTTTTCGGCGAGCACGCGGGAGGTGTAAGGCAGGCCAGCGTACGCGCCGGGCTTGATCGCCTCGACCGCTGCGCGGGCATCGAAATAGTCCAGGTCAGTGCCTGGCAGGTGCTTGCGGAATGCAGTGTTCATAATTATCAGGCTCGGTCACGGTACGGTCGTGGATAGCTTTCCAATCGCTGTCATGTGTCGGCTGCTCCGGCCTCATCGCCGGCAAGCCAGCTCCTACAGGTACAGCGCAAGCCTCAAGGGCGGTGCAACACCTGTGGGTGTTGGCTGCTCCGGCCCGTTGCCGGCAAGCCAGTTCCCATAGGCACAGCACAAGCCTCGAGGGCGGTGCAACACCTGTGGGAGCTGGCTTGCCGGCGATGAGGCCGGAACAGGCCACCCCACAGGTTCGGTCGGTCAGCGCTGCTCGATCGGCACGAACTGGCGCTGATCGACACCGACATACTCGGCGCTTGGGCGGATGATGCGGTTGTTGGCGCGCTGCTCGAAGACGTGCGCCGCCCAGCCGGTCAGGCGCGAGCAGACGAAGATCGGGGTGAACAGCTTGGTCGGGATGCCCATGAAGTGGTACGCCGAGGCATGGTAGAAGTCGGCATTGGGGAACAGGCGTTTCTGCTCCCACATGGTCTTGTCGATGGCTTCGGATACCGGGTACAGCACTTTGTCGCCCACCTGATCAGCCAGTTGCTTCGACCAGCCCTTGATCACCTCGTTGCGCGGGTCGGACTCTTTGTAGATGGCATGGCCAAAGCCCATGATCTTGTCCTTGCGCTCGAGCATGCGCAGCAATTCGGCGGTGGCTTCCTGCGGGCTCTGGAAGCGCTCGATCAGCTCCATCGCAGCCTCGTTGGCACCACCGTGCAGCGGGCCGCGCAGCGAGCCGATGGCGGCGGTGACGCAAGAATACAGATCGGACAGGGTCGAGGCGCAAACACGGGCAGTGAAGGTGGAGGCGTTGAATTCGTGCTCGGCATAGAGGATCAGCGACACGTTCATCACTTTCACGTGCAGCTCGCTCGGCTTCTTGCCGTGCAACAGGTGCAGGAAGTGGCCACCGAGGGTGTCTTCGTCGCTGCTGCAGTCGATGCGCACACCATGATGGGTGAAGCGGTACCAGTAGCACATCACTGCCGGGAACAGCGCCAGCAGGCGGTCGGTCTTGTCGCGCTGGGCCTCGAAGGTGAGCTCTGGCTCCAGGGTGCCGAGCACCGAGCAGCCGGTGCGCATCACGTCCATCGGGTGGGCGTCACGCGGAATACGCTCCAGCACTTCTTTCAGTGCCTGGGGCAGGTCGCGCAGGCCCTTGAGCTTGTGTTTGTAGTCGGCAAGCTCGGCCTGGGTCGGCAGCTCGCCATACAGCAGCAGGTAGGCCACTTCCTCGAATTCGGCAGCGGCTGCCAGGTCACGCACGTCGTAACCCCGGTAGGTCAGCCCGGCACCGGCCTGGCCCACGGTCGACAGCGCGGTCTGGCCAGCCACCTGACCGCGCAGGCCTGCGCCACTGAGTACTTTTGCTTCGGCCATGGTGTTTCTCCTTTCTTGAATTTGTTATGGAAATCTGGCTAATAATTGAAACCTGGGCGGGCCCCTTCGTGGATTCACCCGCGAAAGGGCCGGTCGCAGCAGCGACAAACGGAACTGTCAGCCTTTCTTCTGGGCAAACAGCGCATCGAGGCTCTGCTCGAAGGCGTGGTAGCCAATGGCATCGTAGAGCTCCATGCGGGTCTGCATGGTGTCGATCACGTTCTTCTGCGTGCCGTCGCGGCGCAGCGCGGTGTACACGTTGTCGGCGGCCTTGTTCATGGCGCGGAACGCCGACAACGGGTACAGCACCAGTGACACGTCGACCGAGGCCAGCTCTTCGGTGGTGTACAGCGGCGTGGCGCCGAACTCGGTGATGTTGGCCAGGATCGGTGCCTTCATCCTGTCGGCAAAAGTCTTGTACATCTGCAGCTCGGTGATGGCTTCCGGGAAGATCATGTCGGCGCCCGCTTCGATGCAGGCGGCGGCGCGGTCCAAGGCGGCGTTCAGGCCTTCGACGGCCAGGGCGTCGGTGCGCGCCATGATCACGAAACTGTCGTCGGTGCGGGCATCGACGGCGGCCTTGATACGGTCGACCATCTCCTGCTGGGTGACGATCTCCTTGTTCGGGCGGTGCCCGCAACGCTTGGCACCAACCTGGTCCTCGATATGGATCGCGGCAGCGCCGAACTTGCACATCGAGCGCACCGTACGGGCAACGTTGAAGGCCGACGCGCCAAAGCCGGTGTCGACGTCCACCAACAGCGGCAGGTCGCACACGTCGGTGATGCGACGCACGTCGGTCAGCACGTCGTCCAGGCCACTGATGCCCAGGTCTGGCAGGCCCAGCGAGCCTGCGGCCACACCGCCGCCGGACAAGTAGATGGCCTTGAAGCCCGCGCGCTTGGCCAGCAGGGCATGGTTGGCATTGATGGCGCCAACCACCTGCAGCGGATGTTCAGCGGCAACGGCATCGCGGAAACGCTGACCGGGGGTGCTCTTCAGAGTCATTTCTCACCTCGTGGGCTGTTGTTGTGGGCGTCCATGTAGTGACGCTCGATATTGCGCTTGGACGCGCCGATGTGGCGGCGCATCAGGAGTTCGGCCAGTTCGCCATCACGGTCGGCAATGGCATCGAGAATGCGGTGGTGCTCGGCAAAGGCCTGGCGCGGCCGGTTGGGCGTAGCGGAGAACTGGATGCGGTACATGCGCACCAGTTGGTAAAGCTCGCCGCAGAGCATCTTGACCAGGGTCTGGTTGCCGCTACCCTGGATGATCCGGTAATGAAAATCGTAGTCGCCTTCCTGCTGGTAGTAGCCCAGGCCGGCCTGGAAGGCGGCATCGCGTTCGTGGGTGTCGAGCACCCGGCGCAATTCGTCGATGTCGGCCTGGCTCATGCGCTCGGCAGCGAGGCGGCAGGCCATGCCCTCCAGCGACTCGCGGATCTCGTACAGCTCGATCAGCTCGGCGTGGTCGAGCGACACTACCCGCGCACCGACATGCGGCACGCGCACCAGCAGGCGCTGGCCTTCGAGGCGGTGGATGGCTTCGCGCAACGGGCCACGGCTGATGCCATAGGTGCGCGCCAGCTCCGGCTCGGAAATCTTGCTGCCGGGGGCGATCTCACCCTTGACGATAGCCGCCTGAATGCGTCGGAAGACGTTTTCGGACAACGTTTCCGTTTCGTCTGTCAGCACCGGGGTGGGGGTAGAAAGGCCCTGCATATTGTCGACACCTTGAAAATCTCTTTGCCAGAAATTAGCGAAAACGGCGGCCGCAGTCAAAGAAAAAATGAATATTGTCGACAATCGTCTAAGGGCGAACTAACGCCACGGTTGCGCTGTCAGATCGCGCACCGCTGGCGTCAAGACGTCGGCGTGATAGAATGCCGCGCCTCCGACGGAGTATGGATAGCCTGTCTGTCATCCAGCCATGATTGTTGACAGATGAACGAGGAAGCTTGCGCAGTAGTTGCCAGTCGCCTTGCCCTGAACCTTGCACAGCACCGCGCCCGGAATATGAGACTTACACCCGTTTTAATGCTGCTATGCCTCACCCTGCTGCCGGCCCTTGGCCAGGCTGCGGGCAAGACCGTGTACGGTCTCAACGAATACGCCCGCCTGGGCGACCTGGACCTGGAAGTGGCGGCCAAGCTCGACACTGGCGCCAAGACCGCCTCGCTCAGTGCCCGCGACATCAAGCGTTTCAAGCGCAACGGCGAAAGCTGGGTGCGCTTCTACCTGGCCATCGATGCCGCCCATTCGCACCCGATCGAGCGCCCGCTGGCCCGCGTGAGCAAGATCAAGCGCCGCGCCGGCGACTATGACGCAGAATCCGGCAAGGCCTACACGGCGCGCCCGGTCATCGAACTGGAAATCTGCATGGGCCAGGCCATGCGCACCATCGAAGTCAACCTCACCGACCGCAGCGCGTTCCAGTTTCCGCTGCTGATCGGCTCCGAGGCGCTCAAGCACTTCGACGCGCTGGTCGACCCAAGCCTTAAATACGCGGCCGGCAAACCTGCCTGTGCCACCGACGCTCCCAAAGCAGAGTAACCCCGATGCGCTCTCTTACCCTCCATCTGAAAGTCCTGATCACCGTACTGGTGTTGCTGGGCGTGGCGGTCACGGCTTATCAGATCTTCTTCCTCGGCATCCCGGTGACCGAGGACGAGACCGACGACCTGTGGAACATCGACGCCAAGGTCGAGTTCGTGGCCAGCACCAAGGACCCGGTCAAGGTGCAGATGTTCGTGCCGCCGCTGAACCGCGACTACGTCAGCCTCAACGAGAGCTTCATCTCCAACAACTACGGGGTCAGCGTCAATCGTGCCGACGGCAACCGCAAGGTGACCTGGTCGGCGCGCCGCGCCAACGGCAACCAGACCCTCTACTACCGCCTGGTGCTGACCAAGCGCTACAGCAACGAGAAGACCACGGTCAAAGGCGCCACATTCCGCGACAGCCTGGCCGTCGAGGGTCCTGAGAAGATCGCCGCCGAGGCCCTGATGGCGCCGATCCGTCAGCACTCCGCCGACGTCGAGACCTTCGTCAGCGAGACCATCAAGCGGGTCAACAACCTCAACGACGACAACGTCAAGCTGCTGCTGGCCGGCGACACCTCGGCCATGAAGAAGGCCCAGGTCATCGACCTGCTGCTGTCCATCGCCCATGTGCCGATGGAGAAAGTGCACACCATTCGCCTGGTCGCCGATACTCCGCAAACCCCGGAACTGTGGCTGCGCAGCTTCAACGGCAACGACTGGCTGTACTTCAACCCGGACACCGGCGAGCAGGGCCTGCCCAGCGACCGCCTGCTGTGGTGGACCGGTGACGACAACCTGATCACCGTCGATGGCGGCAAGAAGGCCAACGTCACCTTCAGCATGAACAACAGCGAGATGAACGCCATCCGCCTGGCCAAGCTGACCGACGAGAACACCGACGCCGACTTCCTCGAGTACTCGCTGTACAGCCTGCCGCTGCAAACCCAGCAAACCTTCATGATCATGGTGATGATCCCGATCGGCGTGCTGGTGATTCTGGTACTGCGCAACCTGATCGGCCTGCAGACCTTGGGTACGTTCACCCCGGTGCTGATCGCCCTGGCCTTCCGCGAGACCCAGCTGGGCTTCGGTATCGTGCTGTTCACGGTGATCACCGCCCTGGGGCTGTCACTGCGATCGTACCTGGAACACCTCAAGCTGCAGATGCTGCCGCGCCTGTCGGTGGTGCTGACCTTCGTCGTGGTACTGATCGCCGCCATCAGCCTGTTCAGCCACAAGCTGGGCCTTGAGCGCGGGTTGTCGGTGGCACTGTTCCCGATGGTGATCCTGACCATGACCATCGAACGCCTGTCGATCACCTGGGAAGAGCGTGGTGGCGGCCATGCCATGAAAGTTGCCATCGGCACCCTGTTCGCCGCCTCCGTGGCGCACCTGCTGATGATGGTGCCGGAGCTGGTCTACTTCGTATTCACCTTCCCGGCGGTGCTGTTGATTCTGGTGGGCTTCATGCTGGCGATGGGTCGCTACCGCGGCTACCGCCTGACCGAGCTGGTGCGCTTCAAGGCATTCCTGAAGAAGGCTGACGCCTGATGTTTGGCCTGATCAAGACGTGGAAAGCCCTGGAGGCCCGGGGCATCATGGGTATCAACCGGCGCAACGCGGACTACGTGTTGAAGTACAACAAGCGCCACCTGTACCCGATCGTCGACGACAAGATCATCACCAAGGAGCGAGCCCTGGCGGCCGGCATCCATGTGCCGGAAATGTACGGCATCATCGAGACCGAAAAAGAGATCGAAAAACTCGACCAGATCATTGGCGGGCGCAACGATTTCGTCATCAAGCCGGCGCAGGGCGCTGGCGGTGACGGCATCCTGGTGATCGCCGACCGCTTCGAGGACCGCTACCGCACGGTGTCGGGCAAGATCATCAGCCACGAGGAAATCGAGCACCAGATCTCCAGCATCCTCACCGGCCTGTACTCGCTGGGCGGCCACCGCGACCGCGCGCTGATCGAGTACCGCGTCACCCCCGACCAGATCTTCAAGAGCATCAGCTACGAAGGCGTGCCGGACATTCGCATCATTGTGCTGATGGGCTACCCGGTCATGGCCATGCTGCGCCTGCCGACCCGCCAGTCCGGGGGCAAGGCCAACCTGCACCAAGGTGCCATCGGCGTGGGTGTCGACCTGGCCACCGGCGTGACCCTGCGCGGTACCTGGCTGAACAACATCATCAGCAAGCACCCGGACACCACCAACGCAGTAGATGGCGTGCAGCTGCCGAACTGGGACGGCTTCATGAAGCTGGCCGCCGGCTGCTACGAGCTGTGCGGCCTGGGCTACATCGGTGTCGACATGGTGCTGGATCAGGAAAAAGGCCCATTGATTCTGGAGCTGAACGCCCGCCCGGGGCTGAACATCCAGATTGCCAACGACTGCGGGCTGACCCAGCGCACCCATGCCGTCGAGGCGCACATCGAAGCGTTGGCCAAGGATGGGGTAACCGAGGATGCCGAGCAGCGGGTACGGGTAGCTCAGGGCTTGTTCGGGCACGTGCCTGGCCGCTGAATTGCCGGGGCTGCTTTGCAGCCCATCGCCGGCAAGCCAGCTCCCACAGGGACCGCATGCCCCTGAGAGCTCCGCCGCACCAGTGGAGCTGGCTTGCCGGCGATGGGCCGCACAGCGGCCCCTCGGGGCAAACACAATGTTGAATGTCGCGCCCAGTGCTAGGCGCTTTTCCTGCACAGGTCTACAATCGCCCTCCTCGCTTTTACATCGCCGTCCACACTGATGCCGACCTGTACGCTCTACCCCCTGCCCTACCAGCCCGACCCTGCCGCCTATTTCGCTCGCCTGCGCCAGGCCCCCGGCGCGATCCTGCTCGACAGCGCCCGCCCCGGCGCCGAGCGCGGCCGCTTCGACCTGCTCAGCGCCTGGCCGCTGCAACAACTGCAAGCGCAACCCGATGAAAGTGGCCGCGTTTTTCTCCAGCGCCTGCGCGCCGGCCTGGCGCAACTGGGCCACGCGCAACTGCCCGAAGGCTGCGAACTACCGTTCGCCGGCGGCCTGATCGGCTACCTGAGCTACGACTTCGGCCGCCGCCTGGAGCAGTTGCCAAGCCTGGCCGTGGACGACCTCGGCCTGCCGGACGCACAGTTGGGGCTGTATGCCTGGGCACTGGTCAGCGACCACCTGTACGGCACCAGCCAACTGGTGTTCCATCCAAGCCTGGCAAGTGAAGAACGCGACCGCCTGATCAATCTGTTCCAAGCCAGCGACCAGACGCAGAGCGGCGCCTTCCGGCTGCTCGCCCCGATGGCGGGCGACCTGCAGCCCGAGCAGTACAAGGCTGCATTCGACCAGGTACAACGCTACATCGAGGCTGGCGACTGCTATCAGATCAACCTTACCCAGCGCTTTCGCGCCCGCTGCCAGGGCGACCCGTGGCAGGCCTACAAGGCACTGCGCCACGCCTGCCCTACGCCGCTCTCGGGCTACCAGCAACTGGCCGACGGCAGCGCCTTGCTGAGCTTTTCTCCCGAGCGTTTCATCCGCGTCAGCCAGGGCCAGGTGGAAACCCGGCCGATCAAGGGCACCCGCCCGCGCGCCAGCGACCCGGGGGAAGACACCCGCAATGCCCAGGAGCTGCTACGCAGCCCCAAGGACCGCTCGGAAAACCTGATGATCGTCGACCTGCTGCGCAACGACCTTGGGCGTACCTGCGAGATCGGCTCGGTGAAGGTACCAGAGCTGTTCAGCCTGGAAAGCTACCCCAATGTGCACCACCTGGTCAGCAGCATCACCGGCCGGCTGGCCCGCGACAAGGACGCCCTGGACCTGATCGGCGATAGCTTCCCCGGCGGCTCGATCACCGGTGCGCCGAAGATCCGCGCCATGCAGATCATCGACCAGCTGGAGCCTGCGCGCCGAGCGCTGTACTGCGGCTCGCTGCTGTATGTGGACGTGCGTGGCGAAATGGACAGCTCGATTGCCATTCGCAGCCTGCTGGTCAAGGACGGGCAGGTCAGCTGTTGGGGTGGCGGTGCAGTAGTGGCCGACTCCGAGTGGCAGGCCGAGTATGAAGAATCGATCGCCAAGGTACGGGTGCTGATGCAGACGCTGCAGGGCCTGTGAGTCCGTCTGGCCCGCGTTTTTTTGTTACCATCACCCCACTACGAGCGCACAGCGCCACAGCCAAGATGGAAACCGCCTGATGAGCCTACCCTTCGACGTCGCCGCCCTGGCCGCGACCTATGCCAACAAGTCCCCGCAGGACATCCTCAAGCTCGCC
>NZ_JABMCW010000225.1:0-9292 GCF_013179705.1 Pseudomonas sp. CM25
CGATCTGCAGGGCCAGCAGAATTTCGTTGGTCTTGCGCGAGAAGCTGCGTTCGCTGGTCAGGAAGAAGTTCTTGGCCACCTGCATGGTGATGGTGCTGCCGCCGGTCTGGATGTGCCCGGTCTTTACCAGCTGGGTCGCGGCGCGCATCAGGCTGCTGGGGTCTACGCCATAGTGGTTGAGGAAATTGTCGTCCTCGGCTGACAGCAGTGCCTGAATGAATTGTGGGGGGATTTCCGCGAAGCGGATCGGCGAGCGGCGCATTTCGCCAAATTCGGCGATCAGTTTGCCATCGCTGCTGTACACCCTGAGGGGGATCTGCAACTGGATGCTTCTGAGGGACTCGACCGAGGGCAGGCTGGGGCTAAGATACAGAAACGCACCGCTCACACCGAGTACGAGCGCGCAGATGACTGCGACGGAAGACCACCAGAAGAACTTCAGCAGACGTATCAAGGCTTTTCGGTGTCCAGGTTGGGAGTGGATTGCACGCAGGTCCAGCGGACCAGAAAACGCTGGGCATTATAAGCATTTTTTCGCCTCTCCGGGTTACCGGCCAGGCTGCCCGTCGCCTCGATGGGCAGCCTCGGCCCAGTGTTGCCGCGGGGTCGCACCGCACAGCAAGGAGGCCGCAGTGCTAGGACGCTTTGGCAAGGATGCCGGTTCACTCGTGGGGTTGGAAATTGCCTCCGACGCCGTTCGGATACTGCAAGTGCAGCAGCGCAACCGGCGCTGGCGGGTAGTGGGTTCGGCACAAGAGCCGCTCCATTCGCCGCTTGGCGATGATTGGCGGGGCGAGTCCGGGCTGGTGGTCGCTGCATTGCAGCGTGCCTACCGGCGCAGCGGTGTCAGGCAGCGCCGGGTAGCGCTGGCGCTGTCCGCCAACCAGGTCATCTGCAAGCTGTGTCATCTGCCCGGGGAGCGGGATGGGGCAGAGATGGAGGTGCAGCTGCTGGCCGACGCTGAACGGCTGTTTCCGTTTCCGCTGGAAGACCTGGCCCTGGACTTTCAGGCGCTGGGGCCATCCCGCGTGCAGCCAGGTTGCCTCGAGGTGATGGTCGCGGCCTGTCGGCAGAGTGCGTTGGCGTCGCTCGCAACGGTGGTTGAAGAGGCCGGCCTGGAGTTGGCGGCCGTTGAAGTCGACAACATTGCCCTTTCTCGCATGTTGCCACAGGGCTGTATGGAGGGATCGGCGCTGCTGCGTCTCGAAACGCGTAGCGTCACCCTTTATGGCTGGCAGCCGGGCAAGGCCTTTCTGCGCGTTGAATTGCCACAGGATGAGTTGCGCGCAAGCGGGCAGCTGCCAGAGCATTTGCAGGCACTGTTTGCCGAAGCGTATCTGCCTGCGCGGCTTTGGGTTGCCAGCAGCGCACTGATCGATCCCGGTTGGCTGCAGGGCCTGAGCGAGCAGCTTGAGCTGCCATGTCGGCAGCTGCCCGGTCTGGCGGGTCTTGAGCAAGTTGATGGCTCGATGCTGCTGGCTGGCGCCCTCTCGGTTGGAGGGTGGCAGCCATGATGCGGCTGAACCTTCTGCCCTGGCGCGAGCGGCAACGCCAGGCGGCGTTGCGGCGTTTTCGCAGGCAGCTGGTCGCTGCTGCACTATTGGGCTTGTGCGCCGTGATGCTGGTCGACCAGCTTGCCCGTGTGCGAGGGCAGCAACAGGCGCTGGTCAATACACACCACCAGGCAGGCCTCGGGATGTTGGGCGAGCAGTTGCAGCCGCTGGCCGATATCCGTGCGCAACATGCGGCGCTGCTCGTCAGCGTGGCCAAGCTGGAGGGCTTGCGCAGCGGTCAGGGGCTCCTGGCCAGCGTGTTTGTCGACCTCGAGGGAGCGCTGCCAGTGGGGGTGCAACTGCTCGATCTGAGCCTGGAAAACGGCCGCCTGCACATGACCGGCCTGGCCCCGTCCGCTGCCGTTGTCGCACAGTTCATGCGCGATCTTGGCCGCTCGAGTGTATTGATCGATCTGGAACTCAAGCGCATCAAGAGCCTGGCGGGGGGCGATGAATTTCTGCTGTCTGCGCGTGTTTCGGCGTTCTGGTCGTGACCGCAGCACGGATGCTCGCCTGGCTGGCGGTTGCACAGGGCTCCCGCCGGCTCAGGCGGCTGGCACCCGTGCTGGTGGCCGTGCTGCTGTTCAGTCTGGGTTGCGCGATCCGCCTGCCGTCGCTTTTGCAGCAACAGGCTCGGGAGCATGCCAGGTACGCCGCACTGGACCAGCAACAGGCTGCCAGCAGCGCGCAGCTGGCGGAACTGGAGCACCTCCAGGCTGCTGTGGCAGATGCCGAGCGGCGGCTGCGTGAGGCGCACTGGCACTTGGCCGCAGGCGAGAGCATGAGCGATCTGCTGGACCGCCTGGCGGCGTCGGGCCGTGCGCAGGGCTTGCTCATCGAGCGACTTGAGGTGCATGAAGACCAGCAGCAGGCTGGTTTTCGCAGAGTGCCGCTGGAGTTGCAGGTGGTGGGGCGTTATGCCGCTTTGCGAGTGTGGCTGGACGACTGGTTGAGCCAGACGCGCATACTGCGCAGCGGTGACATGCGCCTGGAGGCTGCCGATGATCAGCCTGGGTTGTTGCGGCTTCGGTTACAGGTCGATGCCTATCACGCATCGGCACCTATGCCCGCTGTTGGCCTACTTGCGCAGTTGCCTGCCGTGGCCGCATCGCCAGCGCCTGCGCTTGACCCATTTGCGCCCAAGGCTATGCAAATGGCTAGCAGTGGGCTGGCCAGCGTGCCCCTTGGGCAACTGGAAATGGTCGGCAGCCTGTCACGTGGGGCCGCGCACGAAGCGCTGCTGATGGCGGCTGGCAGGCTTTATCGCGTGCGCCAGGGAGATCGCCTCGGGCGCGACCTGGGGGTGGTGACGCAGGTCGACCCGCGTCATGTCGAAGTACGTGAACGGCTGTTCCTGGCAGGGCTGTGGCACGAGCGCACAGCGTTCGTCAGCCTCGCAAGGCGCCTGGGCAAGGAGGCCCCGGATCAGGATGAAAATAGTGAAGAAATGGGCACTGGCGGCGTTGCTGCCTATCCCGCTGGTGTCGGCGACGCCTTATAAGGGTGAGCCGATGTCGTTGAACTTCCAGGACGTGGAAGTGCGTGCGGTGCTGCAGGTGCTGGCCGACTACGCCGGCGTCAACCTGGTTGCCAGCGATTCGGTGCAGGGCAGTGTCACCCTGCGTTTGCAGGATGTGCCATGGGACCAGGCCCTTGACCTGGTGCTGCGCAGCAAAGGCCTCGCCCGGCGCCAGGACGGCAATGTGCTGTTGGTCGCGCCTGTGGGGGAGTTTGCCGGCCAATCGTCAGATAGCCGTGTGGGGCAGTCATTGGATGCGCAAGTGCAGCCGCTGCGCCGAGAACTGCTGCCCATCTATCACGCCAAGGCCGCTGAACTGGCCGATTTGCTGATGGCGAGCCTTGCGGATGACGGCATTCTTGCGGGGCGTGGCAGCCTGAGTGTCGATGAGCGCACCAATACCCTGGTTGCGCACCAGCCAGCCGACCGCCTTGCCGAGATACGGCAGTTGGTGCAGCAGCTGGACGTGCCGGTCCGTCAGGTGGCGATCGAGGCGCGTATCGTCGAGGCCAGCGTCGATTATGAGAAGAGCCTGGGAGTGCGCTGGGGCGGGCCGTTGTACGGGGAAAATATCCGGCCGGGCAAGGAGCTGTTCGTCGACCTCGGAGTAGAACGCGCCGGCAGCAGCATTGGCCTGGGCCTGCTGCGCGGGGGCGTGCTGCTCGACCTTGAGCTCAGTGCCATGGAAAAAAGCGGCAACGGCGAAATCATTTCGCAGCCCAAGGTGGTCACGGCCGACAAGGAAACGGCCAGGATCATCAAGGGCACCGAAGTGCCGTACCAGGAGACCACCCATAGCGGCGCTACGTCGGTGACGTTTCGCGAAGCTTCACTGTCGCTGGAGGTCACCCCGCAGATCACCCCGGACAACAAGGTGATCATGACCGTGAGGGTGACCAAGGACGAGCCGGATTACGTCAATGCCTTGAACAACGTTCCGCCGATCCGCAAGAACGAGGTCAACGCCAAGGTTCGTGTGGCCGACGGCGAGACGATCGTTATTGGCGGGGTGTATTCGACTTCGCAAAACAATGTGGTCGACAAGGTGCCATTTTTCGGTGATCTGCCGTATGTTGGGCGGCTGTTTCGACGCGATGCATTACAAGAGAAAAAATCCGAGCTGCTGGTCTTCCTGACTCCGCGTATCATGAGTGACCAGGCGATTGCTGTGAGTCGTTGATTCTGTGCGAAATTTGATACTTGTGGGGCCCATGGGCGCTGGTAAAAGCACCATCGGACGCCTTTTGGCCAAAGAGCTGCGCCTGCTGTTCAAGGATTCCGACAAGGAAATCGAACTGCGATGCGGCGCCAACATCCCGTGGATTTTCGACAAGGAAGGAGAGCCCGGTTTCCGTGATCGCGAGCAGGCGATGATCGCTGAATTGTGCGAACTTGACGGCGTGGTGCTGGCCACCGGTGGCGGCGCGGTAATGCGCGAAGCCAACCGCCAGGCACTGCGCCAGGGTGGCCGGGTAATCTACCTGCATGCCTCGGTGGAACAACAGGTTGGCCGTACCGCGCGCGACCGTAATCGCCCGCTGCTGCGCACTGCCAACCCCGAAGCAACCTTGCGTGCCCTGCTGGCAGCCCGTGACCCGCTCTATCGCGAGATCGCCGACCTGGTAGTAGAAACCGACGAGCGGCCGCCACGCATGGTGGTGATCGATATTCTCGAGCGCTTGCAGCAGTTGCCGCCCCGTTAAGCCGGGACTATTCTCGGCGACCAGCGCCGAGGCGAGGTTCAACGTTACCGCGCGGGTCGCCCCCGCGCCCAAGTACATTGTGGGGATACATGCAGACACTTAAGGTCGACCTGGGCGAGCGTAGCTACCCGATCTACATTGGCGAAGGCCTGCTGGACCAGCCCGAGTTGCTGGCGCCGCACATTGCCGGGCGGCAGGTGGCGATTGTTTCCAATGTGACCGTCGCGCCGTTGTATCTCGAACGCCTGAGCAAGACCCTGGGTGCCTACTCGGTGCTGCCGGTGGTATTGCCCGACGGCGAAGCCCACAAGAACTGGGAAACCCTGCAGCTGATCTTCGACGGCCTGCTGACTGCCCGGCATGACCGGCGCACCACCGTGGTCGCCCTGGGCGGCGGCGTGATCGGTGACATGGCCGGCTTCGCCGCGGCCTGCTACCAGCGCGGCGTCGACTTCATCCAGGTGCCGACCACCCTGCTGTCCCAGGTCGACTCCTCGGTGGGCGGCAAGACCGGTATCAACCACCCGCTGGGCAAGAACATGGTCGGCGCGTTCTATCAGCCCAATGCAGTGCTGATCGACACCACCAGCCTCAAGACCCTGCCGGCCCGCGAGTTGTCTGCAGGCCTGGCCGAAGTGATCAAGTACGGCCTGATCTGCGACCAGTCGTTCCTCGCCTGGCTCGAAGACAACATGCAGGCCCTGCGCGCCCTCGACCAGAAAGCCCTGACCGAAGCCATCCGCCGCTCCTGCGAGGCCAAGGCTGCAGTGGTCGGTGCCGACGAGCGCGAAGCCGGCGTGCGAGCCACGCTGAACCTGGGGCATACCTTCGGGCATGCCATCGAGACTCACATGGGCTACGGCGTCTGGCTGCACGGTGAAGCCGTGGCGGCCGGCACGGTAATGGCCCTGGAAATGTCCATGCGCCTCGGCTGGATCAGCCAGGCCGAACGTGATCGCGGTATCCGCCTGTTGCAGAACGCAGATTTGCCGGTGGTGCCACCACAGGAAATGACACCGGCGCATTTCATGGAACACATGGCGGTCGACAAGAAGGTGCTCGACGGGCGTCTGCGTCTGGTGCTGTTGCGCCAGGTGGGGGAAGCCGTGGTGACCGACGACTATCCGAAAGAGATTCTACAGGCCACGCTGTCGGCGGATTACCGCGCGATCGTGGCCCAGCTTTGAGGTTGTGACAGCGCAATGACCAGTTTGCATGCCGATGAGGCCTTTCTCGACCATTACCAGTTGAGCCACGATCCGTTCGCGCCGCGTGTGCCCGGCTTCAAGTTTTTCCCGGCCCAGCGCAAGCCCGTGCTCGGGCAGCTGCACCACCTGGCACGCTACAGCCAGTTGATGCTGGTGGTCACCGGCCCGCTGGGCAGCGGCAAGTCGCTGCTGCGCCAGGCCCTGGTGGCCAGCACCAACAAGCAGGCCGTGCAGAGTGTGGTGGTGTCCGCCCGTAGTGCCAGCGATGCCGGCAGCGTGCTTGCGCAGGTCGCGCAGGAGCTGGATGTGGCCCAGGCTGAAATGCAGGCGATCCTGTCCAAGGTCGTGCAGCTGGCGTTGACCGGGCAGGAAGTGTATTTGCTGGTGGACGATGCGGAACAACTCGACGAGTCGGCACTCCAAGCGTTGCTGGAGTTGGCAGCGGGCGTGCCAGAAGGGCGCCCGCACGTATTCCTGTTCGGTGAGCCCTCACTGATTGCCGGGTTGGACGAACTCAATGTCGAGGAAGAACGTTTCCACATCATCGAGCTTGCCCCCTACAGTGAAGAAGAGACCCGCGAGTACCTGGAACAGCGCCTGGAAGGGGCTGGCCGGGGCATCGAGGTGTTCAGCCGTGAACAGATCGTCGATATCCATGAAAACTCCGACGGCTGGCCTGGCAACATCAACCAGGTCGCCCGTGACACTTTGATCGAAGCCATGATCGCCAGCCGCTCGACGGCCAAGCGACCATCCATGGGGTTCAAGATGCCTAAAAAACATGTGCTCGCACTGTCCGCTGTGGTTGTGGTCGCCGTTGCGGCTGCGGTATTGATGCCCAAGAAAGGCGACAAGCCACCTGCCGAAGCGCCCGCCCAGGCCCAGCTGCCGCTCGGCGAAGGCAAGCCTGGCGCTGCCATCGAATTCTCCGGCTCGTCCCAGCCGACGCCCCTGCCGCTGGGGGGCCAGTCGCAACCGGTGATGCGCGAACCGTTGGCCCAGGCCGCAGGCATGGGTGAGGGTGAAGAAGGCAGCCCGGCTGGCGATACGGCCCTGCAGCCTGGCAACCCGCCGCCGACCGTTACCACCATCGCACCGCCTCAAGGTGTACCAGCCGGCCCGGCGCCTGCGCCTGCGCAGCCGATTGCCACGGCCCCTGCCCAGCCACGTCCGGTTGCGCCTGCGCCAAAACCGGTCGCAACCCAGCCTGCCAAGCCGGTTGCGCCTGCCAAGCCTGCGCCAGCGCCGGCCCAGGTCGCAGCTGCCAAGCCTGCCGAGAAACCAGCGGCCACTGGCAGCGCTGGCGGTGGTTGGTACTCCGGGCAAAAACCAGGCAACTACGTGGTGCAAATCCTGGGTACCAGCTCCGAGGCTTCGGCCCAGGCGTTCGTCAAGGCCCAGGGTGGCGACTATCGCTACTTCAAGAAAAACCTGCAGGGCAAGCCCCTGTACGTCGTCACTTACGGCAGCTTCGCCAACCGTGACGCTGCGGTTGCGGCAATCAAGAACTTGCCAGCGAAGGTCCAGGCTGGTAAACCTTGGCCACGTACCGTCGCCAGCGTCCAACAAGAGCTGGCCTCGGCCCGCTGATACCTGCCGGGCGGCAACACCCCGCCGCCCAGTTGCTGAGCGATAACTGACTTTTCGTCTAGCCTGCTGCGCCTGAGCGCGGCAGGCTTTTCTGTCCCGGACTGCCGGCCACAAGCCCCTAGTTGCAGTCATGGCTGAAACGCTTCAGACTCCGGCCAAGCCGTTATCACGGCGCATGGCGCAAAAACATTCAAAATTGCGACATAAATTTTCAATGGTGAGACATGAAAATTTGTGGGCATCGCTGTCGCTGTGCAACAATGGTTTTCCATGACCACCGCAAAAAAGCTGGCGTTTGATCGGCGTGGATGGTAAGTGGTTGTTAAAAAAGAGATTTACCTCCGTTGAGAGGTGAACCTGGTGAGAATGTGTCTATGAAAACAGGTCTGTACCATCCCGAAGAATTCAAGGACAACTGTGGTTTTGGCCTGATCGCCCATATGACGGGCGAACCGAGCCACCACCTTCTGCAAACCGCCATGCAGGCCCTGACTTGCATGACCCACCGCGGCGGTATCAACGCCGACGGCAAGACCGGTGACGGTTGCGGTCTGCTGATGCAGAAGCCCGATCAATTCCTGCGTGCCGTGGCCCAGGAACACTTCGCCGTCGAGCTGCCAAAGCAGTACGCCGTCGGCATGGTGTTCTTCAACCAGGACCCGGTCAAAGCCGAAGCTGCCCGCGCCAACATGGACCGCGAAATCCTCGCGGCCGGCCTGAAGCTGGTCGGCTGGCGCAAGGTGCCGATCGACACCAGCGTGCTCGGCCGTCTGGCCCTGGAGCGCCTGCCGCAGATCGAGCAGGTGTTCATCGGCGGTGAAGGCCTGAGCGACCAGGAATTCGCCATCAAGCTGTTCAGTGCGCGTCGCCGTTCTTCCGTGGCCAACGCCCACGACGCCGACCATTACATCTGCAGCTTCTCGCACAAGACCATCATCTACAAAGGCCTGATGATGCCGCGCGATCTCGCGGCGTTTTACCCTGACCTGGATGACCCGCGCCTGCAGACCGCGATCTGCGTGTTCCACCAGCGCTTCTCCACCAATACCTTGCCGAAATGGCCGCTGGCGCAGCCGTTCCGCTTTCTCGCCCACAACGGCGAGATCAACACCATTACCGGCAACCGCAACTGGGCCATGGCCCGTCGCACCAAGTTCGCCAACGACCAGATCCCCGACCTCGAAGAGCTCGGCCCGCTGGTCAACCGCGTCGGTTCCGACTCCTCCAGCATGGACAACATGCTCGAGCTGATGGTCACCGGCGGCATCGACCTGTTCCGCGGCGTGCGCATGCTGGTACCGCCAGCCTGGCAGAACGTCGAGACCATGGACGCCGACCTGCGCGCCTTCTACGAATACAACTCCATGCACATGGAACCGTGGGATGGCCCGGCCGGTATCGTCATGACCGAAGGCCGCCACGCGGTGTGCCTGCTCGACCGCAACGGCCTGCGCCCGGCGCGCTGGGTGACTACCACCAATGGCTACATCACCATCGCCTCGGAAATCGGCGTATGGGGTTACCAGCCCGAGGACGTTCTGGCCAAAGGCCGTGTGGGCCCGGGCCAGATCCTTGCCGTGGACACCGAAACCGGGCAAATTCTCGACACCGACGCCATCGACAACCGCCTGAAGTCGCGCCACCCGTACAAACGCTGGCTGCGTCAGCACGCCACGCGCATCCAGGCGACGCTGACCGATGACCAAGGCGCGGCCAGCT
>NZ_JABMCW010000226.1:0-9269 GCF_013179705.1 Pseudomonas sp. CM25
GGCCAGGGCGCCATGGCTGATCGCCACGCCTTTGGGTTGGCCGGTGGTGCCGGAGGTGTAGATCACGTACGCCAGGTTGGCCGCGGCCGGGGCGGTTCGTGCGGGGCTGCCAGTGCCGCCTTGCGCCCAGTCCAGGCGCTGTACGTTGGCGGGCAACTCGGCCTGCCAGTTTCCAGGTGCCAGCAGCACACGCGTGCCACTGTCTGCAAGCATGTAGGCCAAGCGCTCAGCCGGTTGTTCAGGTTCCAGCGGCAAGTAGGCGCCACCGGCCTTGAGCACACCCAGGATACTGGCGAGCATGCTGACGCTGCGGTCGGCCAGCACGCCGACCAGCCTGTCCGGGCCGACCCCGGCTTCGACCAGGCGGTTGGCGATGGCTTCAGCACGGGCATCGAGCTCGGCAAAGCTGGCCTGCTCCCCTGCGGCCATCACTGCGGTGCGTTCGGGATGACGGCGAGCCGCAGCGGCAAACCGCTGGTGCACCAGCGGCGCATCATCGGCCGGGTCTGTCAATCCGGTGGCCGTAGCCAGGCGCGGGAGTGCAAACTCACCTACTGCGCCAGCGGTTTCAGCGGCCAGCGCCTGCACCAGGGCCAGCCACTGTTCGCCGAGCGTTTCGATGGTGGCCGCATCGAACACGTCAGTCGCGTAGGTGAAGGCCGCCTGCAGCTGACCGCCGCGCTCGTGGGTATCCAGCGCCAGGTCGAAGCGGGCGCTGTGCTTTTCCAGTGCGATCGGCGCCAGGCGCAGGCCGGAGCGGGTCTCGATGGCCTGCACATCCGCCACCTGCGCCTGGTGGTTGAACAGCACGCGGAACAGCGGGCTTTCGCTGCTGCGCGGCAAATCCAGGGCCTCGACCAGCTGTTCGAATGGCAGGTCCTGATGGCTTTGCGCGCCCACGGCGGTTTCACGCACGCGCTGCAGCAAACCGGCGATGTCCAGCAGCGGGTCGATTTCGGTGTGCAGCACCTGGGTATTGATGAAGCAGCCGATCAGGCCCTGGCCCTCGGCACGGTTGCGGTTGGCGATCGGTACACCGACGCGGATCGCAGCCTGACCGCTGTAGCGCTGCAACAGCAGCTTGAAAGCGGCGAGCAGGACCATGAAGAGGGTGACATTGTGCTTGCGTGCCAGGCCGCGCAAGCGCTCGGTGACGTCCGTGGCGATGGGGAATTCGTGGCGAGCGCCGCGGTAGCTGGGGCGGCCCTGGCGGGTGCGGTCCAGTGGCAGCTCGAGCGGCGAATGGTCGTCGCCCAGGCGTGCCTGCCAGTAGGCCAGCTGGCGCTCCTGCTCGCCCGCCTCAAGCCAGCTGCGCTGCCACAGGGCGAAGTCGCGGTACTGGATCGGCAGCGCGTCGAGGGTGGCTTCAGTGCCCGCCACAGCAGCGTCATACAGGCACAGGAATTCGTCGATCAGCACGTTCATCGACCAACCGTCGGCGACGATGTGGTGCAGGGTCAGCAACAGGACGTGTTCCTGCGCGGCCAGTTGCAGCAGGCGCACGCGCAGCAGCGGGCCGCTGGCCAGGTCGAAGGGGGCCAGGGCCTCGGCTTCGGCGATGGTTTCGATGGCGGCCTGGCGGGCGTTCTCGTCCAGCTCTGTGAGGGCGTCCTGGCGCAGCTGCAGGGGCGCGGCGTTGGCGTCTACTTGCTGGCGTACATCATCGCCGTCGGCAACAAAGCGGGTGCGCAGGGTTTCGTGGCGGGCCACCAGCGCATCGAAGGCGTGCTGCAGCGCCGCCAGGTCCAGCGGGCCATGCAGGCGCACGGCCATGGGCAAGTTGTAGGCCGCGCCCTGCGGGTCGAGCTGCCAGAGGAACCACATGCGCCGCTGGGCGTACGACAGCTGGTTACGCTCGGCCACGTCCACGCCGGGTGCAATCGGCAGCACGGAGAAGTCCATGCCCTCGCCCTGCAGCGCCTTGAGGAACAGACGGCGCTTGTCGGGGCTGAGTTCGATGAAGCGGCGGGCGAGCTTGAGCGTTTGGTCGGCATTCATGTCGAGCGGAGTCCTGGCAGTCGAGCGGTAACTGTCAGACGAAGGGGTAGGGGGGTTATTTAGTGGAGGGCTGCGGGGCTGAAAGGTGTTCGCCATGGCAGGTTCAGCGCCTGTAAGATCGAGCGCCGCGCGGGCGGCGCTCGATCTCACAGGCGCGGCACATCTTGCGGCAAGCACCTGTCAGCCCAACACTTCACTATGCCCCTGCGCCATCGCCACCACCACCTTGCGCTTGCCGGTAAACGGCGACCGCGCATGCGCTGCCAGCATGTTGTCGAGCATCAGCACATCGTTCGCCAGCCACGGGAAGCGGATGGTGCATTCATCCAGCACCCCGCGCACTTCATCGAGCAACGAATCTTCGATGGTCGTCCCATCGCCGTAATACACGTTACGCGGCAGGTCCTCTTCCTCCACGATATCCATCAGCGACTCACGCACCTCAGGCTGCAGGTTCGATACATGGAACAGGTGCGCCTGGTTGAACCATACGTCATCCCCTGTCACCGGGTGGCGCGCTACCACCTGGCAGCGCTGGCGGGTGCGCAGTTCGCCGTCATCCTTCCAGATGCACTCGATGGCATGCGCCCGGCAGTACGCCTCGACCTGGCGCGGGTCGTCGGTGTTGAACACCTGGGACCATTCCACATCCAGGCCGTTGCCGTAGTTGCGTACGTACATCAACCCCTTTTCCACCAGGCGCTCACGAATACGCGACGGCATGCGCCGGTATACCTCGCGGCTGTCGGCAATCGGCGTTTCGCCACCGGTCTCGGCAGGGGTCACGCTGTAGAACCAGATCTTCATCGGCCATTCCAGGGTATAGGCCTGCTCGTTGTGCAACGGGATGCTCTGGTGCGCCGGGTACTCGGTGGAGGTGTACACGCCTTTGGTCACGTTGCTGCGCGGGGTAGAGCCGAACTCGTAGTTGAGCAGCGGGTGGCCAAACGACGCGGCGAATTGGCGCAAGGCTTCGGGGCCGCCAACCTCGAACCCGCGGAACAGAATGCCGCCCGCTTGCAACAGATGCCGGTCCACCAGCGGCTGCAACGCTGCAAAGGCGTCCAGCAGGTCGATACCCGGTTCCGGCGCGCGTACCAGCAGCGGCAGGTTGCCGCGCGCGGCGTCCAGGGGTTCGATCGCAAAGCTCAGCAGTTCACTCATGACGGTCACCTCAAGCCAGGGCCGCGTTGGCGGCGAAATCGGGATGTGCGCCATTGCGGCGCCTGACTAGATGAACGAGCGGGCCTGCGGGAAATTCACCAAGGCCGCACACACAGGTAAAGCCAGCGCGCGCCGGTTCGTCTGAACGATGTGCACCCTTTTATCGCCCAGGAACCGTACATGACTCGCCAGCTCCTGCTCCTCGCCCTGCTCGCCACGGCCCCCGCCGCCTGGTCGGCAGAGCAATGCGCCGTGGAAATCAACGGCACCGACCAGATGACCTTCGACACGGCCACCATCACCGTGCCCAAGGCCTGCACCTCGTTCACCGTCACCCTCACCCACCCCGGCGACATGCCGAAGAACGTGATGGGCCACAACTGGGTACTGAGCACCCAGGCCGACATGCAGGGCGTGCTGGACGACGGCCAGAAGGCCGGCGAGGCGCAGGACTATGTGAAACCCGGCGACACCCGGGTCATCGCCCACACCCGTTTGATCGGCGGCGGCGAAAAAGACAGCGTCAGCCTCGATACCCGGTCGCTGAAGGCCGGTACCGATTACAGCTTCTACTGCTCGTTCCCGTTCCACAGCACCTTGATGAAGGGCAGCCTGACCCTCGGCAGCTGACCCCGCCCCCACTCCACCAGCGAGATCACCCTTCATGAAAACCTCCTCCCCCGGGGCCATCCGCGAATTGCTGGGCCTGCTCAAACCCTACCGCCCGGCGGTGATCGTCTCGGTTGTGCTGGGCATGGTCGGTGGCCTGGCCGTCACCGCCCTGCTAGCCACCGTCAACCAGGGCCTGCATGCGGCCGGCGGCATGAGCCAGGGCGTGATCCTGGCGTTTGCCGGCCTGTGCGTACTGGCGCTGGTCAGCAGCGTGGCCGCTGACAGCGGCACCAACTATGTCGGCCAGAAAGTCATCGCCAGGCTGCGCAAAGACCTGGGGGCCAAAGTGCTGTCGGCGCCCATCGAGCAGATCGAGCGCTACCGCACGCACCGTCTGATCCCGGTGCTGACCCGTGACGTCGACACCATCAGCGACTTCGCCTTCGCCTTCGCCCCGCTGGCCATCTCGCTCACCACCGTACTGGGTTGCCTGGCCTACCTGGCCTACCTGTCGTGGCCGATCTTCCTCATCACTCTGGTGGCCATCGGTATCGGCAGCGGCGTGCAGTACATCGCCCGGCAAAAGGGCGTGGCCGGCTTCAACGCTGCCCGCGATGCCGAGGACAACCTGCAGAAGCACTACTCGGCCATCGCCCAAGGCGCCAAGGAGCTGCGCATCGACCGCCGCCGTCGCCACGCCATGCTGACGCGCAATATCCAGGGCACCGCCGACTTCATCGCCAACACCCATATCCGTGCCATCAACATCTTCGTTGCGGCCAAGAGCCTGGGGTCGATGTTGTTTTTCGTGGTCATCGGCCTGACATTGGCGCTGCAATCGCTGTGGCCGAGCAATGACCCGGCGGTGATGAGCGGCTTCGTGCTGGTGCTGCTGTACATGAAAGGCCCGCTGGAAACGCTGATTGGCAACCTGCCGATTCTCGGTCGCGCGCAAATCGCGTTCCGCCGTATCGCTGATCTGTCCGAGCGCTTCTCCTCCCCCGAGCCGCACCTGCTGCTGGAGCCGCCGGTCAAGCGTGCCACTGCCGCCACCGCGCACCTGGAGTTGCACGACGTCGAGTACGCCTACCCGCCGGTAGACGGTAAAGAACCGTTCCGCGTGGGGCCGGTGAACCTGAGCATCGAGCCGGGCGAGATCCTGTTCATCGTCGGTGAAAACGGTTGCGGCAAGACTTCGCTGATCAAGCTGCTGCTAGGCCTGTACACCCCGCAACGCGGTGAGGTGCGCCTGAACGGCAAGGCCGTCGGCCCAGAGGGGCTGGATGACTACCGGCAGCTGTTCACCACCGTGTTTGCCGATTACTACCTGTTCGACGACCTGCCAGAACACGAGCACAGCCTGCCCGAGGACGCCACGCGTTATCTGGAGCGGCTGGAGATTGCGCACAAGGTCAGCGTGCGCGACGGTGCCTTCACCACCACCGACCTGTCGACCGGGCAGCGCAAGCGCCTGGCGCTGGTAAATGCCTGGCTCGACGGGCGACCGGTGCTGGTGTTCGACGAATGGGCAGCGGACCAGGACCCGACGTTCCGCAGGGTGTTCTACACCGAGCTGCTGCCGGACCTGAAGCGGTTGGGCAAGACCATCATCGTGATCTCTCATGATGACCGGTACTTCGATACGGCGGACAAGGTGGTGCACCTTAGCCGTGGGAAGGTGGTGGAGGCACTCGAACCGGCGTAACTCAGCAAAGGGCCGCTGTGCGGCCCTTTTTGACCGGCCTATAATCGCTTCATAGTCGCTCTATAATTTCCTATAAAGCAGCAACTCACGAAGCACCATTGCCTTCGCATCGTGTGTACAGGCTCCAACCTGGACAAGCTGGCCATGCTGCGCCACAGGCGCCGTGAACAACCTGTAATCAGAACAACCAGCGATACAACAGATACGCCACCACCACCGCCAGCACCGGCCGCAGGATGCGGTAGGCCTTGGGGTTGGCGCGCTTGAACGTCTTCACACGGCCGCTGATGCGGTTGCTGAAGCGCTTGCTCCAGGCATAAGCCTGGTTGATCCCGCCAACGCGCTCGTCGTCGGTATTCTGCGGCGCGGTGGCGCGGCCGAGGAAGGCACTCACCTGGCGGTTGATGCGGGACATCAGCGGGCTGCTCAGCGGGCGTTCGATGTCGCAGAACAGGATCACCCGGGTAACGTCGGTCTCGTTCTTCACCCAGTGCACGTAGGTTTCGTCGAACATCACGTCTTCGCCATCACGCCAGGCATATTCCTCGCCATCCACATAGATGCGGCAGGCATCGGAGTTGGGCGTGGACAGGCCCAGGTGGTAGCGCAGCGAGCCGGCGAAGGGGTCGCGGTGCGGGTTCAGGTGGCTGCCGCCGGGCAGCAGCGCGAACATTGCGCCCTTGACGTTGGGGATGCTGCTGACCAGCTCGACAGTGCGCGGGCACAACGCTTCTGCCGACGGCAGCGGTTTGTCGTACCACTTCAGGTAAAAGCGCTTCCAGCCCTTCTTGAAGAATGAACCGAAGCCGGCGTCGTTGTCCTTCTCGGCGGCGCGAATATAGCCCTCGTCGAACAGGCGCATGGCCTCTTCGCGGATTTCCTGCCAGTTGTCCTTCAGCACGTCCAGCTCGGGGAAACGCTGGCGGTCCAGGTACGGTTTGGACGGCACGCCGGAAAACAGGTACATCAAGGCGTTGTACGGCGCGAACAGTGCTGAATGGTTGACGAACTGGCGCAACACCGGCAGCCGGGCCTTGCCGCGCAGGTGCACGAACAGCACGCTGCCGAAGAACACCAGCAAGACACCCGCCTTGGCTGCAAAGGAAAAGGTCATGCTTTCACTCCTTGGGGAAGCGCCAGGGCTGCGCGGCCTGGCACTCCAGAAAAATCATCCTGCCATCATAAACCGATCCCGCCGAGGTAAAAACAACCTCGGCGGGATCGCATTGATGAAGATTTTGCAATGAAGCCCGCCGCCGGATGTTGCCCCGGATCAGCGGAAACGCCGGTTACTGCTGGTTTTCCTGCTCGCTGAACAGGTCGCTGAAGAGCATGCTCGACAGATAGCGCTCGCCGGAATCAGGCAGAATTACGACGATGGTCTTACCCTGCATTTCCGGTTTTTCGGCCAGGCGCACGGCCGCCGCCATCGCCGCGCCACAGGAAATACCGCAAAGGATGCCCTCTTCCTGCATCAGGCGGATGGCCATGGCCTTGGACTCTTCATCGGTCACCGTCGCCACCTGGTCGACAATCGACAGGTCGAGGTTTTTCGGCACGAAGCCGGCACCGATGCCCTGGATCTTGTGCGGGCTGGGCTTGAGCTCTTCACCGGCCAGAGTCTGGGTAATCAGCGGCGACGCCACCGGCTCCACGGCCACCGAGGTGATGGCCTTGCCCTGGGTATGCTTGATGTAGCGCGAAACACCGGTAATGGTGCCACCGGTGCCGACACCGGCCACTACCACATCAACCGCACCGTCGGTGTCGTTCCAGATTTCCGGGCCGGTGGTCTTCTCGTGGATCGCAGGGTTGGCCGGGTTCTCGAACTGGCCAGGCAGGAAATACTGGGCCGGGTCGGAGGCGACGATTTCATTGGCCTTCTCGATGGCGCCCTTCATGCCCTTGGCCGGGTCGGTCAGCACCAGTTCGGCGCCCAGCGCCTTCAGCACCTTGCGACGCTCCAGGCTCATCGAGGCGGGCATGGTCAGCATCAGCTTGTAGCCACGGGCAGCGGCGACGAAGGCCAGGCCGATGCCGGTGTTGCCCGAGGTGGGCTCGACGATGGTCATGCCCGGCTTGAGCTTGCCGTTGCTTTCGGCGTCCCAGACCATGTTCGCGCCGATGCGGCATTTGACCGAGTAGCCCGGGTTGCGCCCTTCGATCTTGGCCAGGATGGTCACGCCGCGCGGGGCGATGCGGTTGATCTGCACCAGCGGCGTGTTGCCGATGGAATGGGCGTTGTCTGCAAAGATACGGCTCATGGCAGGGGTCCTTGGCATGAAAAAAAGCAGGGTAAGACCCCAAGGGTAAGCCCCGGCCGGTGACCCGTAAAGCCTGTTCGAACTCCGCGCGGTGGGTTGCGGTCAACCGCACATCCCGCCTTGGAGACACCCCGATGAGAGCCCGTTATCGCTGGCCGCTGATCGGCCTGGCCAGCCTGGTCGTGCTGCTGGTCGCCCTGCAGCTGGCCCTGCCCTACCTGGTACGCGACTACCTGAACGACAAGCTGGCCGACATGGGCGACTACCGTGGCCAAGTAGCCGATGTGGACCTGGCCTGGTGGCGCGGTGCGTACCAGATCAACGGGCTGAAGATCGTCAAGACCAGCGGCAAGGTGCCGGTGCCGTTTCTTGATGCACCGTTGATCGACCTGTCGGTGAGCTGGCATTCGCTGATCTACGACAAGGCCGTAGTGGCCAAAGTAACCTTCGACCGCCCCGAGCTGAATTTCGTCGACGGTGGCAGCAAGCAGGCCTCGCAGACCGGCCAGGGCACCGACTGGCGCCAGCAGCTGGAGAAGTTGCTGCCCATCACCCTCGACGAAGTGCACATCGAAAATGGCACCCTGACCTTCCGCAATTTCAACTCCAAACCGCCGGTGGACCTCAAGGCGACCCGGCTGCAAGCGAATATCCGCAACCTGACCAATGTTCGCGATCAGAAAGGCCGACGCGACGCGAGCTTCGACGGTACTGCGTTGATCGCGGGCGATGCCAAGGTGGAAAGCCGTGCCACCTTCGACCCGTTCAGCGATTTTGATGACTTCGAGTTCCGCTTGCGCGCCACCGGCATCGAGCTGCGCAAGCTCAACGACTTCGCCAGCGCCTACGGAAAATTCGACTTCAATGCCGGGCACGGCGACGTGGTCATCGAGGCCCAGGCCGAGAATGGCCGGCTGAACGGCTACATAAAGCCGCTGCTGCGCGATGTCGATGTATTCGACTGGCAGCAGGATGTGAAGGAGAAGGACAAAGGTTTTTTCCGCTCGGTATGGGAAGCAGTGGTAGGCGCGACCGAGACCGTGTTGAAGAACCAGCCGAAAAACCAGTTCGCTACCCGTGTTGAGCTGAGCGGCAGCGTGCACAAGCAGGACATCAGCGCTTTCGAGGCGTTCTTGCAGATCCTGCGAAACGGCTTTATCCAGGCGTTCAATGCACGCTATGAGCAGCCGGCACCGAAGTCTGACTGATGGGAAGTGACGGGGCATTCAGGGACTGAATACCCGGTCTGCGTTTGCAGCCGCCCAAGCCCGCGTTATAGTCGGTAACAAATCAAAATATGTGCTGCCTGTACTGGCCCTTTCGCGGGTAAACCCGCTCCCACAGAGGTCGCAACTACCTGTCGGAGACGGTTTACCCGCGAAAGGGCCAGTACAGGCTTACCGCAGAGGACAGATCCATGAAGTTCGAAGGCACCCGCGACTACGTCGCCACAGACGACCTGAAGCTGGCGGTAAACGCGGCCATCACCCTCGAACGCCCGTTGCTGGTCAAGGGCGAGCCCGGCA
>NZ_JABMCW010000227.1:0-9225 GCF_013179705.1 Pseudomonas sp. CM25
ACCGGCATGGCTGGCCAGGTCCTGCACGGTTTTCAGCGCCGTGGCCTGGCTTGGCAGGTTCATGCCCAGCAGGTTGGGCAGCTGGCCCAGGGCGATGACGATGGCCGCGCCGAGCGTGAACCCCAGCACGACGGAGTGGGAAACAAAATTGACCAGTGCGCCGAAGCGCAACAGCCCCAGCAGTAACTGGAAGATGCCGCCGAGGAACGTCAGCAGCAGCACCAGGGTGACGTAATCGCTGCTGCCGGCCACGGCCAGCGGGCTGATGCTGGCGTAGAGGACGATGGAAATGGCGGCAGTCGGGCCGCAGATCAGGTGCCAGGACGAGCCCCATAGGCAAGCGATCAGCACTGGCACGATGGCGGCGTAGAGGCCGTATTCGGCGGGCAGGCCGGCGATCAGGGCATAGGCGATGGACTGCGGCAGGGCGAGGATGGCACCGCTCAGGCCTACCAGCAGGTCCTGGCGCAGGCTGCGGCCCGATTGGCGCGGGAGCCAGGAGAGGAAGGGCAGCAGGTGAGTGAGGCGATGCATGGGTTATCCACATTCCTTAAGTTGCACTGTCCCTCTGTGGGAGCGGGTTCACCCGCGAATGCGTCGGTAGCCTCACTGCCGCATTCGCGGGTGAACCCGCTCCCACAGGATTGGTTTACAGCTTGGTTTTTACTGCTTCGTTAGCATCCCCGCCACTTTTGGTAGTCACCCCAGCCAGCCATCCTTCCAGCAATTCAGGGTGCGTCTTTACCCAGGCCCTGGCCGCGTCATCGAAACTTATCTTCTGGTCCACAACCTCGGCCATGATGGTGTTTTCCATGTCCAGGGTGAACTTCAGGTTACCCAGCAGCTTTGCCGCGTTCGGGCAGGCTTGTGGATATCCTTTGCGCGTCAGGGTGAAAACCTCGCCCTTGCTGCCGAACCATTTTTCGCCGCCAGTCAGATAATGCATCTTCAGCTTCACGTTCATCGGGTGCGGTGTCCAGCCGAGGAAGGTAATGAACTGCTGCTTCTTGGCGGCACGGTCTACCTGGGTGAGCATCGCCTGTTCGCTGGATTCCACCAGCTTCCATTGGCCGAGATTGAATTCATTGTTGTCGATGATCTGCTTCAGCGAGAGGTTGGCGGGCGCGCCAGAACCGATCCCGTACAGTTTCTTGTCGAACTGATCGGCATGTTTCTGCAAGTCGGCGAAGTCCTTCACCCCCGCGTTCCACACATAGTCGGGCACCGCCAGGGTGAACTCGGTGCCTTCCAGGTTGCGCGACAGCTGCTGCACGTCGCCATTGGCAATGAATTTGTCATGGAACCCCTGGTGCGCCGGCATCCAGTTGCCGAGAAAGGCATCGATCCGGCCATCCTTGAGTCCGCCGTAGATGATCGGCACGGCCAGGCTGTCGATTTTTACCTGGTAGCCCAGGCTTTCCAGCAACAGGCGGGCTATGGCATTGGTCGTGGCGATGTCGCTCCAGCCGGGGTCGGCCATTTTCACGGTGCTGCATTGCGCGTCGCTGTCGGCGGCATTGGCCGTAATGGCGGCCAGGCTAAGGGCCAGGGCTAACACGGTGGCGGGGAACTTGTGCATGGCGGCCTCTCTTCTCAATCCATGGGTGCGGGCTGTGGATAACGTGCCTTGCGCTCGAGGTCATCGAGATCGATATGGTTGCGCATGTACTGTTGGCTGGCGTCCACCAGCGGTTGGTGGTCCCAGCTTTTCAGCTTGCCGATGGCCAATGCCTCGGCCACCAGGCGGCGTCGGCGCTGGCTGGCGAGAACCTGCTGGCGCAGACTGCGGATATCCCAACGCTGCCTGGCTTCATCGGCAAATGCCTGCAGCAGCGCCTGGTGGTCCGGGCTGCCGGTGAGGTTCTCCCGCTCGTTCGGGTCGCGGCTCAGGTCATAGAGTAGCCATGGGTCGTCTTCGCTGTACACGAACTTGTACGGCCCGCGGCGGATCATCATCAGCGGGCCGACAGTGCCTTCTGCCATGTACTCGCCGATCACTTCGTCGTGGCCGCCCTGCCCTTGCAGGTGGCCGAGCAGCGAGCGACCGTCCAGGTGCAGGTGGTTATCCACAGCCCCGCCGGCCAGTTCGACCAGGGTTGGCAGCAGGTCGCAGGTCGAGACCGAGGCGCCGATCCGGGCGGGGGCAAAGCGTTTCGGCGCGTGGATCAGCAGCGGTACCCGTGCCGACATCTCGAACCAGTGCATCTTGTACCAGAGGCCGCGCTCGCCAAGCATGTCGCCATGGTCACCGGAGAACACGATCAGCGTGTCGTCGGCCAGGTTGCATTCTTCCAGGGTCTGCAGCAACTGGCCGATGTTGTCGTCGATGTAGCTGCAGGCGCCGAAGTAGGCCCGGCGGGCGTCGCGAATCTTGTCCACAGGCAGCGGCTTGTTCCACAGGTCGAAGACCTTGAGCAGCCGCTGCGAGTGCGGGTCGAGTTGTTGCTGACTGAACTCGGCGCTTGGCATGGGGATATCCACACCTTCGTAGCGGTCCCAGTAGCGTTTGGGGATGGTGTAGGGGTCGTGCGGGTGAGTCATGGATACCGTCAGGCAGAACGGCCGGCCATCATTTTCACGCACATGGTCGTACAGGTACTGACGGGCCTTGAACACCACTTCCTCGTCGAAATCCAGCTGGTTGGTGCGCACGCACGGGCCGGCCTGCAGCACCGAGGCCATGTTGTGGTACCAGCTTGGGCGCACGTCGGGTTCATCCCAGTTCACCGCCCAGCCATAGTCGGCCGGATAGATATCGCTGGTCAGGCGCTCCTCGTAGCCGTGCAGCTGGTCGGGCCCGCAGAAGTGCATCTTGCCCGACAGTGCCGTGCGGTAGCCCATGCGCCGCAGGTAATGGGCATAGGTGGGTACGTCAGCCGGGAAATCGGCGGCGTTGTCGTAGGCACCGATACGGCTGGGCAACTGGCCGCTGACCAGGGTGAAGCGCGATGGCGCGCACAGCGGGCTGTTGCAGTAGGCCGAATCGAACACCACGGCATGCTCGGCCAGGCGGCTGAGGTGCGGCATCTGGATTGGCGAAGGGGCGTAGATCGGCAGCAAGGGTGCGGCCATCTGGTCGGCCATGATGAACAGGATATTCGGGCGCGTCATGCTGGCTTCCATCGTTGAGGATTATGCGAATCGCTTGCCTACCAAGATGCGACTGTGGATAACATGGGTAAAGCCCATGGCGGGCAATGACTGGGATTAGCCACACTTATGTTTGATCAGCTTGCGCAGGTGTCGCTGGATACCCTGCGGGTGTTCGAGGCCGCAGCGCGCCTGCGCGGCTTCACCGCAGCGGCCTTGGAGCTGGGCACCACACAGCCGGCGGTGAGCCAGCAGGTAAAGCGTCTGGAGGCGCAACTGGGTACGCGCCTGTTCGACCGAATTTATCGGGGCATCGAGCTGACCGAGGCCGGCCAGGTCCTGTTCGAACAGGTGCATCAGGGCCTGCAGGCCATGGACGACGGCATCGCCCTGGCCAGCGGGCGCGGCCAGCGCGAGGTGCTGCAGGTGGCCACTGACTTTGCCTTTGCCGCGTTCTGGCTGATGCCACGGCTGCAACGTTTTCACCAGGCTTATCCACAGGTGGATGTGAGCCTGGTCACCGGCGAGCGCAGCCAGGGCATGCTGCGCCCGGACATCGATGTGGCAGTGCTGTTTGGCGACGGGCGCTTTCACCAGGGCGAAAGCCGATGGCTATTCGATGAAGAAGTGTTCCCGGTTTGCAGCCCCCGGCTGATTCATGGCAAACCCTTGTCGGCCGTGGCTTTGCAACGTTTGCCATTGCTGCATCTGAAGGGCGAGCTGGCCAGCCGCTGGTTCGATTGGGCTGGCGTGTTTCGCGGGTTTGGCGTGGCCAGCCCGCCGCCGGCGGGGCAACTGCGATTTGATAACTACACCTTGCTGATCCAGGCGGCGATTGCGGGCCAGGGGGTGGCGATTGGCTGGGGGCACCTGGTGGATGGGCTAGTCGAGCAAGGGCTGCTGTGTCGGCCGCTGGAGGGCAGTTTGCGCTCGGCCCGGGGGTATTATGTGGTGCTGCCACCGCGCAAGCGGCGTAGTGCGTTGATCGACCGGTTTGTGGGGTGGCTGGAGCATGAGCGCAGCCTTTGAGATGCCGGGGCCGCTTTGCGGCCCATCGCGACGCAAGGCCGCTCCTACACAGATCGCTTGCCCCTGTAGGAGCGGCCTTGTGTCGCGATGGGCTGCGCAGCAGCCCCGGCAATCTAGACTACGAAGTTAAGCTGTTCGCCCACCTTTTCAACTGCATCACCCCTGCAGGCAGGTGGTGATGGTTCGACCGCAATCAGGAGTTACCGTGCAGAGGATCAAGGGTTACCACGCCCACGTTTACTACGACGCATCGACCATGGAGCAGGCCCGGGAACTGTGCGAGGAGGCGGCGCGGCTGTTTCCGGTGACCATGGGGCGCATGCACCAGAAACCGGTAGGGCCACACCCGGACTGGAGCTGTCAGCTGGCGTTCGGGCCAGAGGTGGTTGGGGTGGTGTTGCCTTGGCTGGCGCTGTACCGGAAGGGGTTGGTGGTGTTCATGCACCCGGAAACCGGGGATGAACTGGCGGACCACCGGGATCATGCGATCTGGATGGGGGCTGTGCGGCCTTTGAAGCTGTCTATTTTCGGTGGATAGAATTTTATAACCTGTACCGGCCTTTTCGCGGGTAAACCCGCTCCCACAGGGACCGCACAGATGCTGAAACTGTGGGGACCTGTAGGAGCGGGTTTACCCGCGAAGCAGGCGGCGCGGATCAGCGCCGGGCGCCGCGCACCCCTTCAGCCAGTGCCGAGCACAGGCTCAATACCTCGTTCACCGCCTGATCGGCAGTCTTGGCCTGGGCAATCTTGTCGACCAGCGCCGACCCCACCACCACGCCATCTGCCAGGCGGGCAATATTCGCCGCCTGCTCTGGCGTGCGAATGCCGAAACCGACGCTGATCGGCAAATCGGTATGCCGGCGCAGGCGGGCAATGGCCTCGGTGACGTGCTCGGTGGTTGCCGAGCCGGCTCCGGTCACACCTGCCACCGACACGTAATAGACAAACCCGGAGCTGCGCTCCAGCACGCGCGGCAGGCGCGCATCGTCGGTGGTCGGGGTGGTCAGGCGGATGAAGTCGATGCCGGCAGCCTGCGCCGGGGTGGCCAGTTCGGCGTCATGCTCTGGCGGCAGGTCGACGATGATCAGGCCATCGACACCTGCTTGCTTGGCATCCTCCACGAACTTGTCCACGCCAAAGCGGTGGATCGGGTTGTAGTAGCCCATCAGCACGATCGGCGTGGTCTGGTTATCTACCCGGAATTCGCGAACCATCTGCAGGGTCTTGGCCAGGGTCTGGCCGGCTTCCAGGGCGCGTAGGGTTGCCAGCTGGATGGCCACGCCGTCGGCCATCGGGTCGGTGAACGGCATGCCCAGCTCGATCACGTCGGCGCCAGCGGCTGGCAGGCCCTTGAGGATCTGCAGCGAGGCGTCGTAGCCCGGGTCGCCTGCGGTGACGAAGGTGACCAGTGCCGAGCGGCCTTCGGCCTTCAACTCGGCGAAGCGTTGTTCAAGACGGCTCATGCCTGTTTCTCCTGGGCGGCCATGTGGCTCATGACGGTTTGCATGTCTTTGTCGCCGCGGCCCGACAGGCACACGACCATCAGGTGATCCTTGGGCAGCTTCGGTGCGCGCTTGATGGCTTCGGCCAGGGCGTGCGAGCTTTCCAGGGCCGGGATGATGCCTTCCAGGCGGCAGCAGGCGTGGAAGGCGTCCAGGGCTTCGTCGTCGGTAATGCTGACGTACTCCACGCGCTTCACTTCGTGCAGGTAGGCGTGCTCCGGGCCGATGCCCGGGTAGTCCAGGCCGGCGGAAATCGAGTGGGCATCGGTGATCTGGCCGTCTTCGTCCTGCAGCAGGTAGGTGCGGTTGCCGTGCAGCACGCCTGGCACGCCGCCGTTCAGGCTGGCTGCGTGCTTGTCGGTGTGCACGCCGTGGCCACCGGCTTCGACGCCGATGATTTCTACGCTCGGCTCTTCGAGGAACTCGTGGAACAGGCCCATGGCGTTGGAGCCGCCGCCGACGCAGGCAACCAGGCTGTCTGGCAGGCGACCTTCCTTCTCGTGCAGCTGGGCGCGGGTTTCCTTGCCGATGATCGACTGGAAGTCACGCACCATGGCCGGGTACGGGTGTGGGCCGGCTACGGTGCCGATCAGGTAGAAGGTGTCTTCGACGTTGGTGACCCAGTCGCGCAGGGCCTCGTTCATGGCGTCCTTCAGGGTGCCGGTGCCGGCGGTGACCGGAACGATCTCGGCGCCCAGCAGCTTCATGCGGAACACGTTGGCCTGCTGGCGCTCGATGTCGGTGGCGCCCATGTAGATCACGCAAGGCAGGCCGAAGCGCGCGGCCACGGTGGCAGTGGCCACGCCGTGCATGCCGGCGCCGGTCTCGGCGATCAGGCGTTTCTTGCCCATGCGCTTGGCCAGCAGCACCTGGCCGATGCAGTTGTTCACCTTGTGCGCGCCGGTGTGGTTGAGCTCTTCACGCTTGAAGAAAATCTTGGCGCCGCCACAGTGCTCGGTCAGGCGCTCGGCGAAGTACAGCGGGTTGGGGCGGCCGATGTAGTCGCGCTGGAAGTACGCCAGCTCTTCGAGGAACTTGGGGTCTGCCTTGGCCGCTTCGTATTCGCGGGCCAGGTCCAGCACCAGTGGCATCAAGGTTTCGGCCACGTAGCGGCCGCCGAACGAGCCGAACAGGCCGTTGGCGTCGGGGCCGGGGCGGTATTGGGACTGGGTCATGGGTCGCTCCAGGGCGTAATGAATGAGTGATGGGCTTTACTGTAAACAGGGCAAGGCCGGCTGAAAACCGATAAGATTGCGAACACTTGTTAGAAAAACTCACAGGTATCATGGCCCACGACCTCCCTCCCCTGAATGCCCTGCGAGCCTTCGAGGCGACCGCCAGGCTAAACAGCGTCAGCCAGGCAGCCGAAGCGCTGCATGTCACTCATGGTGCAGTCAGCCGGCAGATCAAAGTGCTGGAAGAGCACCTGAGCGTTGCGCTGTTCGTGAAGGATGGGCGCGGCATCAAACTCACAGATGCCGGTGTGCGCCTGCGTGACGCCAGTGGCGAAGCCTTCGACCGCCTGCGCAGCGTGTGTGCCGAACTGAGCCGTGATGTCAGCCAGGCCCCGTTCGTGCTGGGCTGCTCGGGTAGCCTGCTGGCGCGCTGGTTCATCCCGCGACTTGGGCGGCTACAGGCGGACTTGCCCGAATTGCGCCTGCACTTGTCGGCGGGTGAAGGCGACCTCGACCCGCGGCGACCGGGGCTTGATGCGCTTCTTGTGTATGCCGAGCCGCCGTGGCCGGCGGACATGCAGGTGCATGTACTGGCAGAGGAGCGTATCGGGCCGGTGCTCAGCCCGCGTTATGCCGGCTTCGAGCGTTTGCAGGATGCACCCCCCAAGGCCTTGCTGGGTGAGGCCTTGCTGCACACTACCTCGCGCCCGCAGGCCTGGCCGACCTGGGCGCTGGAACAGGGGTTGGAACCGGCGGCCATGCAATACGGGCAAGCCTTCGAGCACCTGTATTACCTGCTGGAAGCTGCCGTGGCCGGACTAGGTGTGGCGATTGCGCCGCAACCGCTGGTCGCCGATGACCTGCGTGCGGGCCGCTTGAGTGCACCGTGGGGCTTTTCACCGACGCCGGCGGCGCTGGCTCTGTGGGTGCCCAGGCGCGCCGCAGATGGGCGCGCCGAGCAGTTGGCCCAGTGGTTGCGTGCCGAGCTGGCACGCCAAGGCGCTTAGTTGCGTTTGGTCAGCAGGTAAGCCGCCAGCAGGCCCAAGGCGCCGATGGCAACGCCGGCGGTGGTGTACGGGTGTTCCTGAGCGTAATCACGGGTGGCGATGCCGGTTTGGCGGGTGCGTTGCTTCACTTCCTCGTAGGCGTCGCTCAGCAGGCTGCGCGAATGACGAAGGGCGCTCTCGGCGTTGCTGCGGATTGCCTTCACCGACTTCTGGGATTCTTCCGATGCATCGTGCTTGAGGTTCTCCAAGCTTTTCAGAAGGCTCTCGATCTCTGCTTCCATGCTTTCCAGGGACGTTTTACGCAGCGAGTTGCGGTGCATGTTGACTCTCCTTTGCAGTATGGGCTGTAAGGGTTGCGACCTGCCAACTGCGGGAAAGTGCGATCGAACTTTAGCGCTTGCTGACGGCTCGCAGGTAAACCAGGCCTGCGCTGCTAGGCTCAATCTCACTGTCATCCAAGGAGAGCACTCATGACCGATCATCACACCTACAAGAAGATCGAACTGGTAGGGTCCTCGCCCACCAGTATCGAAGATGCGATCAACAACGCCCTGGCCGAAGCCGGCAAGAGCATCAAGCATCTGGAGTGGTTCGAAGTGATCGATACCCGTGGCCACATCCGCGACAACAAGGCGGCGCACTTCCAGGTCACGCTGAAGGTCGGCTTCCGTATTGCCAACAGCTGAAACACCAGCGGGCTGGATGATTCCGGCGTGATGCGGTATTACGAAGAGGGCGCCTTGGCTGGCGCCCTTTCTGATTTCATCTGCACAAGGAAAGCGAATGATGAACAAACTGATTCTGGCGCTCGGCCTGATGACCCTGGCCGGCGGTGCGCTGGCAGCAGGCAAGCCGTGTGAAGAGCTGAAGGCGGAAATTGCGGCCAAGCTGGATGCCAAAGGGGTCAAAGGCTACAAGCTTGAGATCGTCAACAAAGGCGACCCCGCGGGCAAGGTGATCGGTAGCTGCGAGGCAGGGACCAAGGAGATTGTGTACCGCCGCGGCTGATGTGCTGGCTTCTTCGCGGGCAAGCCCGCGAAGACGGTCACGCGGTCTTGAGGGCCTGCGCCAACAGTTCATAGGACCGGATGCGGTCCGCATGCTCATACAGGTCACAAGTGAAGATCAGCTCATCCGCGCCGGTCTGCTCCAGCAGCACTTCCACCTTGGCTCGCACCTTCTGCGGGCTGCCGATCATCGCCAGGCCCAGGAAACTGCTCATTGCATCGCGCTCATGGGGCAGCCACAAGCCATCCATGGTTTCTACCGGCGGCTTCTGCATCAGGCTCTGGCCGCGAATAAGCGCAAGGATTCGCTGGTACACGGAGGTGGCCAGGTACTCGGCCTTCTCATCCGTTTCCGCCACCACCATGGGAATGCCCAGCATCACATACGGCTTGTCCAGCGTGGTGGAGGGCT
>NZ_JABMCW010000228.1:0-9136 GCF_013179705.1 Pseudomonas sp. CM25
GGCTTCGACCAGGTTGGCCACCAGCGCCGCCAGGGTGTCGTTGTCGCCGAAGCGGATTTCGTCGGTGACCACGGTGTCGTTTTCGTTGATCACCGGCACTACACCCAGGTCGACCAGGGTGCGCAGGGTGCTGCGGGCGTTGAGGTAACGCTTGCGGTCGGACAGGTCGTCGTGGGTCAGCAGGATCTGCGCAGTGTGCTTGCCGTGCTCGCCGAAGCTCGACTCCCAGGCCTGTACCAGGCGCATCTGGCCGAGCGATGCAGCGGCCTGCAGCTCGTTCATCGCACTCGGTCGCGTGGTCCAGCCCAGCTGGCTCATGCCGGCAGCCACGGCCCCGGAGGAGACCAGTACCAACTCCACGCCTGCCTCACGCAGCGCGACCATCTGCTCGACCCAAACGGCCATGGCACCGCGGTCGAGGCCTTTGCCATCGGCGGTCAGCAGCGCACTGCCAATCTTCACGACCCAGCGCCTGGCGCCCGTCACCTTGCTTCGCATCGTCTTCCAACCTATGTCGAATCTGTAGATACCGTAGATACAAAAACGCCGCTCCAGAGAGCGGCGTTCAGTGTACTGCAACCGGTCAGTCGCGCACGTAAATGATTTCCGGGCCGTCTTCGTCGTCCTCGAAATCATCGTCCCACGCGTCATCGTCGCCGATGTCGTGCACGCTCTTGACGCCGGTGCGACGCAGGGTACGGGCGTCGTCCAGGGCCTGCAGCTGGGCACGGGCTTCGTCTTCGATGCGCTGGTCGAGGTCGGCCAGTTCTTCGGCGTAGGCCGGGTCGTTGGCCAGGCGGTCGGCGCGGTCTTCGAGGTAGCGCATCAGGTCGTGGCTGAGCTTCTCGGTGCCCTGCTTGGAGATGGCCGAAATCACGTAGACCGGGCCTTCCCACTGCAGGCGCTCGACCACTTCCTTGACCCGCTCGTCACGCTCGTCGTCCATGACCATGTCGGCCTTGTTCAGCACCAGCCAACGCTCACGCTCGGCCAGCGACGGGCTGAACTGGGTCAGCTCGTTGACGATGACTTCGGCGGCGTCGGCCGGGCTGCTTTCGTCCAGCGGCGCCATGTCGACCAGGTGCAGCAGCACGCGGGTACGCGCCAGGTGCTTGAGGAAGCGGATGCCCAGGCCGGCGCCTTCGGAAGCGCCTTCGATCAGGCCGGGGATGTCGGCGATGACGAAGCTCTTCCAGCGGTCGACACTGACCACGCCCAGGTTGGGCACCAGGGTGGTGAACGGGTAGTCCGCCACTTTCGGCTTGGCAGCCGAGACCGAGCGGATGAAGGTGCTCTTGCCGGCGTTCGGCAGGCCCAGCAGACCGACGTCGGCCAGCACTTTCATTTCCATTTTCAGGTCGCGCTGATCACCAGGCTTGCCCGGGGTGGTCTGACGCGGTGCACGGTTGGTGCTGGACTTGAAACGGGTGTTACCCAGGCCGTGCCAGCCGCCCTGGGCGACCATCAGCTTCTGGCCAGGGGTGATCAGGTCACCGATCACTTCCTGGGTCGAGGCGTCGATCACGGTGGTGCCGACTGGCACGCGCAGGAACAGGTCTTCACCCTTCTTGCCGGTGCAATCGGTACTGCCACCGTTGGAGCCACGCTGGGCCTCGTGGTGACGGGTGTAGCGATAGTCGACCAGGGTGTTGAGGTTTTCGTCAGCGACCATGTACACCGAACCGCCGTCGCCACCGTCACCCCCGTTGGGGCCACCGTTCTCGATGAATTTCTCGCGACGGAAGCTCATGCAACCGTTGCCGCCGTCACCGGCCTTGACCCGAATGGATACTTCGTCAACAAACTTCATTCAAAAACCGCCTCTCGCCTTCCGACGAGTTGAATACTGATAAACCTGAGGCTCTTGCAAAAATGAGCGCGGCGGCCCCGTACGACCGAAGAAACCCACGCCGGCAGCCCATACAAACAGCTTTGCAAGAGGCTCAACACAAACGAAAAAGCCCCGTCGCATGACGGGGCTTCTGGAGCGACGTCGCAATTAAGCGGCGACGATGCTCACGTAACGGCGCATGAACTCGCCTTTCTTCTCGAACTTGATCACGCCTTCGATCTTGGCGAACAAGGTGTGATCCTTGCCCATGCCAACGCCGTAGCCGGCGTGGAATTCGGTGCCACGCTGACGGACGATGATGTTGCCCGGCTTGATAACCTGGCCGCCATACATCTTCACGCCAAGGCGTTTCGATTCTGAGTCGCGACCGTTACGAGTACTACCACCAGCCTTCTTGTGAGCCATGGTTCAATTCTCCAAATAAATTCAGGGGATCTAGGGGATTAAGCCTGGATGCCGGTGATTTTGATCTCGGTGAACCACTGGCGGTGGCCCATGCGCTTCATGTGGTGCTTACGACGACGGAACTTGATGATGCGAACCTTGTCGTGGCGGCCTTGCGAAACGACTTCGGCCACTACTTTAGCGCCAGCAACCACTGGAGCACCGATGGTGACTTCTTCACCGTTGGCGACCAGCAGAACGCGATCGAAAGTCACGGATTCGCCAGTGGCGACTTCCAGCTTCTCGATCTTGAGGAATTCACCTTCAGCGACTTTGTACTGCTTGCCGCCGGTAACGATTACTGCGTAAGACATGGTATTTCTCCGATAATCCTGCTCACCCAGCGCTTTATATGATGAGTATTGGCTGGCATGGCTGCACAGGGCTGGAACGGCCCGGCGCAATTGCGTAAGGCAGGTGCTGCCCAGGAAGTTAGGGTGCGCGATTGTACGCAACCCGGGTTTTGCTTGCAAGTACCGCCCCCGGCCAGCAGGCACCGCGCCTTGACACACCGGGACCCGCGACCTAGCATGCCGCGCAACCTTATTGGAGCAGCCGATGCAACCCCAAACCTTCTACCGCGCGGTGGCTGATGACTTCAGCGCCGTCGACGAGATCATCAAGAAGCAGCTGACCTCGCGCGTGCCGCTGGTATCGAAGATCGGCGACTATATCACGTCCGCCGGTGGCAAGCGCCTGCGTCCCCTGCTGGTACTGCTGTGTGGCAAGGCGCTCGGCCGCGAGGGCGACGACCTGCGCCTGCTGGCCGCTACCATCGAATTCCTGCACACCGCCACCCTGCTGCACGACGACGTGGTCGACATGTCCGGCATGCGCCGTGGCCGCTCCACCGCCAATGCCCTGTGGGGCAACGCGCCGAGCGTACTGGTAGGCGACTTCCTTTATTCGCGCTCGTTCGAAATGATGGTCGAACTGGGCTCGATGCCGGTCATGCAGATTCTGTCCAAGGCCACCCGCGTGATTGCCGAGGGTGAAGTGCTGCAGCTGTCGCGGGTACGCGACGCCAGCACCACCGAGGACGTCTACATGGAGGTCATCCGCGGCAAGACCGCCATGCTGTTCGAAGCCTCGACCCACAGCGCCGCTGCGCTGGCCGGGGCGAGCGAAGAGCAGCGCGAGGCCCTGCGAACCTTTGGTGACCACCTGGGCGTGGCCTTCCAGCTGGTCGACGACCTGCTGGACTACAAGGGTGACTCGCAGACCTTGGGCAAGAACGTCGGTGACGACCTGGCCGAAGGCAAGCCTACCCTGCCGCTGATCTACACCATGCGCGAAGGTACTGCCGAGCAGGCGGCGCTGGTGCGCAAGGCCATCCAGAAGGGTGGCCTGGAGGACCTGGAGCAGATTCGCGTGGCAGTCGAAGAGTCGGGTGCGCTGCAGTACACCGCAGAGCTGGCGCGCGATTACGTGAAGCGTGCCATTGCCTGCCTGGAAGTGCTGCCGGCCAGCGAATACCGGGATGCGCTGGTAGAACTGAGCGAGTTCGCCGTAGCCCGTACTCACTGATAGAGCGAGTCGCCCTCTTCGCGGGCTTGCCCGCTCCCACAGGATGAGTACCGCCGCTGAGGTTAGTGCTATCCCTGTGGAAGCGGGCAAGCCCGCGAATGCTTTTGTCCGGACATAATCACTTCTGGGAAAATACCTTTTACAATGCAGGCCTTTAACCGCCTGTCTGTTTGTTTGAGGAACCGAAGTGAGCACTCTGCCGCCCTGCCCGAAATGCAACTCCGAATACACCTATGAGGATGGCGCTCAGCTGATCTGCCCTGAATGCGCCCACGAGTGGTCGGCCAGCGGCGACGCCGAAGCGGCCAGCGATGAGGTGGTGAAGAAGGACTCGGTCGGCAACATCCTGCAGGACGGCGATACCGTCACCGTGATCAAGGACCTCAAGGTCAAAGGCTCGTCCCTGGTGGTCAAGGTCGGCACCAAGGTCAAGAACATCCGCCTGTGCGACGGCGACCACGACATCGATTGCAAAATCGACGGCATCGGCGCCATGAAGCTGAAGTCCGAGTTCGTACGCAAAGTCTGATTACTCAAGATTCTGCCAATTGGCGCTTGCTATTTTGATAATAAGAATTATTCTCATTGGAACTGCTATCCAAGGAGAATAGCCATGACTTATCTGATCGACGCCTGGCTGGAACGCCCTCACCCCTACCTGCGCATTCTTCATCGGGAAACCGGCGAAGTGTGCGCGGTGCTTGAAGAAGAAGCGCTCGACGAATTGCGTGACCAGGGCGACCTGGACATGAGCGGGTTGAATTCGAGTGAACCGGGGGTGCTCAAGGAGCTGGTGCGGAATTTGTTTCTGTTCTGCTATGCACGGGCATTGCGCCCTGGGGGAACAGACTGGAATTGAGGCTGCCAGGGCCGGCCTCATCGCCGGCAAGTCAGCTCCCACAAGTACAACGCAGCCTGTGGGAGCTGGCTTGCCGGCGAATGGGCCGCAAGGCGGCCCCAGCGGTGTTACAGAACGTCGAGCAGCTCGACGTCGAACACCAGCACGCTGTGCGGCGGGATGCTGCCAACGCCTTGGGCGCCGTAAGCCAGCTCGCTCGGCACGTACAGGCGCCATTTGCTGCCAGCGTTCATCAGCTGCAGGGCTTCGGTCCAGCCAGCAATCACGCCACCGACCGGGAATTCAGCCGGCTGGCCACGCTCGTAGGAGCTGTCGAACACGGTGCCGTCGATCAGGGTGCCGTGGTAGTGCGTGCGCACGTTGTCTTCGCGGGTCGGCTTGGCGCCTTCGCCAGCGGTCAGCACTTCGAACTGCAGGCCCGAAGCCAGGGTGGTGATGCCGTCACGCTTGGCGTTTTCAGCCAGGAATTCCTTGCCAGCGCCAGCGGCGGCTTCGGCCTTGGCGGCAGCTTCGGCCTGCATGATGTCGCGGATGACCTTGAAGCTGGCCGACAGGTCGGCTTCGCTGACGCGGCTGTCGGCGCCATTGAAGGCGTCGGTCAGGCCGGCCAGGATGGCATCCAGGCTAACGCCCGGTGGCGGGTTGTCGCGCAGCTGGCCGCCCAGCTGGCGGCCGATGCCGTAGCTTACGCGGGTTTCGTCGGTGGACAGGTTGAGTTCGGACATGGTCGTGCTCCACTGCAGGGCGCAGTGCAGCCGCGCCCTTGATGAAAAGGGCGAGCAGCCTAGCACACTGGGGCGCGGCGAGCAGCTACCAGGCCGAGCGCTGGGAAATCGGCACCTTCAGGTCTTCTTCAGGGTGCGAACCCATGCCGCACATTTCGTCCTGGACCGACCAGTGGACCAGGTGCATCGAGACCAACGGGATGGTTTGCAGCAACTTGCGGGCTTCCTCCACCGAGTGCACGCGCAGGCGTTCCCCACGGGCATCGGACAAGGGATGCGCGTGGCCTTTTACCCGGGCCTCGAGCAGGTAGTCACCGCCTTCGATGGCGATCAGGTTCAGTTCGTCGACATGGCCAGCCCTGGCCTCGGCATTGAGCTTCTGCAGGTTCATGAGAGCACCTCGCGTGGGAACCGTGCATGAGAGCTCATTTTTTGTACAGGCAGAGCAAAAGCACAAGCCAGAAACGACACCGCCCGTCCGTTTTGCAACGGACGGGCGGTGTCAGCTTCGACCAGGCTCAGTGCTTGGTCAGCTTGTCCAGGTAACCCATGCAGAACGCCGACACCACGAAGGTCATGTGGATGATCACGTACCACATCAGGTAATCGGTAGAGATGTTCTGCGCATCCATGAACACCCGCAGCAGGTGAATGGACGAAATCGCCACGATCGATGCGGCCACCTTCATCTTCAGCGACGAAGAGTCCATCTTGCCCAGCCAGTTGAGCTTTTCCTTGCTGTCGTCGATGTCCAGTTGCGAGACGAAGTTCTCGTAGCCGGAAATCATCACCATCACCAGCAGGCCGCCCACCAGCGACATGTCGATCAGCGACAGGATCACCAGGATCAGGTCCGCCTCGCTCAGGGCAAAGACATTGGGCAGGACGTGGACCACTTCCTGGAAGAATTTCAGCGCCAGGGCCAGCAGGCCGAGGGACAGGCCAAAGTAGATAGGTGCGAGCAGCCAGCGCGAGGCATACATCGCATTTTCGAGAATACGTTCCATGAAGTTCGGGACTCGTCAGGTGACTAAAAAAGCGACGGCGAGTATAGCCAGCCACCTGTTACAGCAAAAGCCCGGTGTTGGGGCTGCCCGGCAGCCCCGGCAGTCGTTCAGGTCTCAGGATGAAACTGGTAATCCCCAAGGTTGCGACAGCGCTCGCCATTGATCCGCCGTAATTGCGCCTGCAGATGCAGACACCAGATTTGCGGGTCTTCGGCCACCTGATACCCATGCAGGGTCAGGCTGTCGACAATGGCATTGAGCACCGATTCGGCCACCATCGGCCCATGGAACGGGCCCTGGGCCTTGATCGCGGAAGGTTGTTCACCGGCCATGCCGGCGGCGAACAGCAAGGTCCACATGCCGTTGTCCCCGGCCAGCGGGCGAATGCTGCATTCGATGCGGGTCACCAGGCCCAGGCACTGGCGTGTGAGGCTGAGGTTGCGCATGGCCGCGTCCCCTCCATAGAGCCTTGTTCAGCCCGAAAAACTCAGGCTGTCTCCATCCTGAACGCTGATACTGTCCTAAGTTCCAGCATAGAATAGCCGCGCAGAAAGTTGGAAAACCGGCGCTGAACGGTAGCACATCGCCGCTAGCGCCGGTTTATTGACTCAGGCCGGCTTGGCCTGGGCAATCACCTCTTCCAGGCGTTCCTTTTCCGCCCTTTCGATTTCTTCCTCACCGATCATTTCGGCAATTTCGCGCAGGCGCTCCACCACCCGGGCGTTGACGCTGCCCTCGGTGAACTGGCCCTTTTCATCCGGCACACCGGCTTCCTCGCCCACCAACAGGCTCAGTGCCTCATCGGCCTGGCTGACGGCGTAGACGTGGAACATCCCATTCTCCACCGCCTGCAGCACACGCTCGTCGAGCATCAGCGTGGCCACGTTGGCCCGCGGAATGATCACCCCTTGCTCGCCGGTCAGGCCACGCGCATCGCACAGGCGGAAGAAGCCCTCGATCTTCTCGTTGACCCCACCCACTGCCTGCACTTCACCGAACTGGTTGATGGAACCTGTGATGGCGAAGCATTGCTTGAGCGGCGTACGCGACAACGCCGAGATCAGGGTGCAGGCTTCACCCAGCGAGGCGCTGTCGCCGTCCACGTAGCCGTAGGACTGCTCCAGGGCGATGCTCGCGGAAATCGCCAGCGGGAATTCCTGGGCATAGCGGCTGCCCATGTAGCCGGTCAGGATCATCACCCCCTTGGAGTGAATTGGCTGGCCGAGGTTGACCTCGCGCTCGATGTCGACGATGCCGCTGCCGCCCGGGTAGACGGTGGCGGAGATCCGCGCCGGCATGCCGAACGCGGAGTCGCCTACTTCCAGCACCGTCAGCCCGTTGCACTTGCCGATGGCCGCGCCTTCGGTGTCGATCAGGATGATCCCGGCCAGCATGTCGTCCAGCACCCGTTGCGATACACGCCCGGTGCGGGTGGCCTTGGCCTTGAGCGCCCGTTCGATGTGGCCGGAGTCGGTCATTTCGTCACTGGCCAGCTGGCGGATGAAATCGGCCTCGCTGACCAGCTGGAAAAGGTCGCCGATACGCGCCGAAAGGCGCGACTGGTTCTCTGCCAGGCGGGCGCTGTAGGTGGCCAGGCGCGCCACTGCGTCGCTGGTCAGCGGCGCCATGCCCTCTTCGTTGGTACGGGTGCGCAACAGTTGGGCGAACTGCTCCAGGTTCTCGTCGACCATGGGCATGTCTTCGTCGAAGTCCACCAGCACCCGGAACATCTCCTGGAAGTCCGAGTCATGGTCCTGCAACGCGTAGTACAGCTGGCGCGAGCCGATGATGATCAGCTTCACGTTCAGCGGAATCATCTGCGGTGTCAGGCTGACCGAGGCCACGCGGCCCAGTTCGCCAATGGGCGACTCCATTTTCAGCTTGCGCGACTGCAGGGCGCGCTTGAGGGCGTCCCACACGAATGGCTCGCCGAGCATTTTCTCGGCTTCGAGAATCAGGAATCCGCCATTGGCACGGTGCAATGCGCCCGGGCGCAGCTGGCGGTACGAGGTGTAAAGCGCGCCCTGGTCGGTGCTGTATTCGATGCGGCCGAACAGGTTGTCGTAGGTCGGGTGCGGCTCGAACACCACCGGCGCCCCGCCGTCGGCGTGGTGGCCGACTACCAGGCTTGGGGCGTACTGCTCTTCGAGCAGTTTGCGTGCGACCGCGTCGGTCTTGCTGTCGTCGACCAGTTGCTCGACCACGGTGCGCAGCAGGTTCAGCTGCACCGATTGCAGGTAGGCGCAGACCGCCGCGTTTTCCGCGTACTTTTCCGACAGCGGCGCCAGCAAAGGTTGCAGGGCCAGGGTAATGGTTTCTTCGTTGAGCTGACGCAGCTGGTTGTTCGACTCGCGCTTCCACTGCGGCAGGCTGGCCAGCTCTTCGTTCAGCCGCTCCTCGAGCATGGCGATGTCATCGTGGAACTGCTCGCGCACCGCTTCGGGCAACTGGGCGAACTCGGCCTCATCCAGCGCCTTGCCCTCGGCCATCGGGGTGAAGGCCACGTTGCTGGCATCGCGGTACAAGGCCACGTCCTTCTCCAGCGAAGCGCGCTCGATCACATCCAGGGCGCGGTCGTAACGCTGGTTGAAGGCGCGGTCGATGGCACCCTTCTTCTGCTGGTACGACGGGTGCTCGAACACTGCCGGGAAGGTGGCCAGCAGGTTGTCGATCAGCCCGCTCATGTCGTTGATGAATTCCCCGGCACTGCCGGACGGCAACT
>NZ_JABMCW010000229.1:0-9095 GCF_013179705.1 Pseudomonas sp. CM25
CCCTCGAAGCTGCCGTCTGCCTTCGATATCGACTTGCATGTCGATGATTCCGAGGGCGTTCGGCTGGAAGGCGTCGACCACGGTTTCCGCGTGGTCGTCGTCTGCCCCAAGGATGAAAACTGGGCGCAGAAAGTGCTGGATGCGGCTGTGGCCGTGCAGGAGCAACTGGCCTGGCAGCAACCGCAGCGGCATCAGATGCCTGTGCGGCAAGCCCGCCAGGCGCTTGCCTCCTGAGCCGGCCGCACTGGCTTACTCGGCGGGCATGGCACGCTGCCGGCCGTACCCGAACAGCTGGCCCAGCGTTCGGGCCAGCAGCAGCACCGCCCCCAGCACCGGCAGGCTGACCAGCAGCAAGGCATAACGCAGGGACTCCTGGCCATACCAGGGCTGCAGCAAGTCGCTGACCAGGCCCGTGAGCAGCGGGCCGACGCCGATGCCAAGCAAGGTACTGACGATGGTTTGCAGAGCCATCGCGGTACCCCGGCGTTGCGGCGCCACCAGTTGCGTCACCAGGTTGTACGATGGCGCCACCCACCACACCGCAAAAAAACTGTACAGCGCGCACCACAGCATCGCCATCGGCACTGGCAGGGTGCCCAGGCGCATCAGCACGTCGCTGGGCGACAGCAGGTAGCTGGCGAGCGCCGACGTGGCCGCCAGGTGGCCGATGATCGGCAGTGTCACTTGCCAATGGCCAGCCCTGCGAGCCAGGCGATCGCTCAACCAGCCACTGAACAGCCCACCCACACCAGCCGCCGTGCCGCACACCACCCCGGCCAGCATCCCCGCGTCCTGCAGTGACAAGCCATGGGAGCGCACCAGGAAACTGGTGTTCCACATGGCCACGGCGTACGAGCCAAGCGTGGTCAGCCCGCCCGCCAGTACCAGGCGCCGGTAAGGTGCCAAGGCCCACAACAGCCGCGCTTCGGCGCCTAGGCCTAGGCGGGCGGCGGGCAGTGCGTGGGGGGCAAGGTCCCAGCGCCCGCGCTGCGGGTCGCGTACCAGCAAACCGAGAACGGCGGCAAAGGCCAGGGCCGGCACCCCCAGGGCGATGAATGCGCTGCGCCAGCCGTACTGCTCGACTACCCAGGCACCGACGCTCAGGCCAATGATCGAGGAGAACGTTGGCGCAGCGGTAAAACAACTGATCGCGAACGAGCGCCGTTGTGGCGGGTAAAGGTCGGCAATCAGCGACAGCGATGCTGACGTGGTCGGCGACTCGCTCACTGCCACCAGCATGCGCGCCAGCGCCAGCACCAGGAAGCTGCCGGCCAGCCCGCAGGCCATGGTCGCCAGCGCCCACAGCAAGCAGGCGGCGGCCAGCAGGCGGGTGCGCGGCAGGCGGTCCACCAGCCGCCCGGCAGGCAGGCCGAGCACGGCGTATACCCCGGCGAACGCCAGGCCGGAGATCAGCCCGAGCGCGGTGTCGCCAACGCCGAATTCGGCCTTGATCGGCTCGAACATCACCGCCAGGATCTGCCGACCGACAAAATTGTCGGCGAACACCGCCGCCAGCAGCATCAGCAGCCCATGGCTGCGCCAGCCGACTGCCGCCGCCGGCAAGGTGGGCGCGGCGCTGCTCACCGTGGCGCCCAGAGGTCCGGCAGGCCGGGGTCGCTGACCACGATCAGGCGCTTGAGCAGCACCTTCAGCGCCTGGGCATCGGCCTCGCCGAGCTTGGCGGTGAGGTCCTCTTCCACCACCTTGGCCAACGCTACCTGTTGCAACGACAGCTCGCGCCCCTGGGCGGTCAATACAAAGCGCAACTGGCCAGCATCACCCTCGATGGCCACCAGGTCCTGCCGTTCCAGAAAGCGCATGCCCGCCAGGGTCACCACATGACCGGTGTAGCTGACAAAGGTGTTGAGCTCTTCAAGGCTGAGGTTGTCGCGGATCGACAGCACTGACAGCACGAAGAACGCCTGTTCATCCAGGTGCTGGTTGCTCAGCAGCTGGCGCAGCAGGTTAAGCGCCTGGTAATGGCCACGGCCGAGCAGGTAGCCAAGCAGGTCTTCGGTATAGCTGCACTCCGGGGGCGGCGGGGTGGTGGCCAGGCGCAATTCGCTGCGCGGCTTGCGCGTGGCCAGGGCATACTGGCCGCTCTGGAACGCCAGCGGCGCGCGGTCACTGTGGTCGAAGGCCAGCACTTCGCCAACGAAGATCACGTGGTCGCCGCCTTCGTACTGGAACGCCGTGCGGCACTGGAACCGCGCCGTGCAGTCCTGCAGCAGCGGGGCATTGCTGATGCCGTTGTCCAGTTCGATCTCGGCGAACTTGTCCTCGCCCTGGGTGGCGAAGCGCCCGGACAACTTCTCTTGCTCGATCGACAGCACGTGCACGTTCCAGTGCTTGCCGCTACTGAACACCGGCAAGCTGCGCGCCTGCTTGGACAAGCTCCACAGCACCAATGGCGGGTTGAGCGAGACCGAGTTGAAGCTGTTGGCGGTGATGCCCACCGGCAAGCCGTCCTGGTCTTGCGAGGTGATGATGGTGACGCCGGTGGTGAACGTGCCCAGCGCAGCACGGAAGGCCTGGGGGTCGAAACCGATCTGTTGTGTTGCCATGGCGGGCCTCAAGGGTTGGCTTTTTGTACTGCCAGTATTGGTTGCCCCGCCCGCGCAGGCATCGTCTCAACGGACTAACGCTTTTGCTCGATTCTGGTCCGATCGGACGAGGCGCGCGCCGGCGTCCCATGGCTAGTGTGGCGACATGCGCAGCCAGCGCAGCTCGCAGCCAGAGGAGACACGCATGCAACCCGCACCGTCATCGGTCCAGGCGCTCAGCAGCCTGTTGTCACAGCAGCAACGCGCATTCGGCACGGCCGGTGCGGTCAGCGCCGAACAGCGCCGCCAGCGCATCCAGCAGGTGATCGATCTGCTGATACGCCACCATGAACGCCTGACCCAGGCCATCGACCAGGACTTCGGCGGCCGGCCAGCCGGTTTTACCCTGATGAACGATGTGCTGGGGGCGCTGGCCAGCCTCAAGCATGCCAGGGATCACCTGCACGGCTGGATGCAGGATGACCCGCGCGCGGTGTTTGCCCCTTATGACCAGCTCGGCGCCAAGGCGTGGGTGCGTTACCAGCCCAAAGGCTCGGTGGGCATCATCGGCACCTGGAACGCGCCGTTGTACACGCTGTTCAGCCCGTTGGCATCGGCCCTGGCGGCGGGCAACCGGGCGATCCTCAAACCCTCCGAAGTGCTGCCGCGCACGGCGGCATGCATCGCCGCGCTGTGCGCCGAGCACCTCGACCCGCTGGAGGTGGCGGTGGTGACCGGTGGCGCCGACCTGGCCGAGGCCTTTACCGCGCAACCGTTCGACCACCTGGTGTTTACCGGCAGCACCGGCATCGGCCGCGCGGTCATGCGCAATGCTGCACAGAACCTGGTGCCGGTTACCCTGGAGCTGGGCGGCAAGTCGCCGGTGGTGCTGTCGCGCAGCGCCGACCTGGCCAAGGCGGCCTTCAGCATTGCCGTGGCCAAGGCCACCAACGGCGGGCAGATCTGCATCAACCCGGACCTGGTCTACGTGCCTCGGGCCGCGCTTGAGGCGTTCCTCGATGCCCTGCGCTCAGCCTACTGCACGCTCAACCCGACGGTCACCGGCAACCCGGACGTGGTGGCGGTGGTCAACGCCCAACACTGGGCACGGGTCGACGCGCTGGTGCAAGGGGCTCGCCAGCAGGGGGCACGTATCGAATCACTGCCTGACGTGCAGCCGGGTGACGACCGTCGCTGCCCGTTGCGGGTGGTGGTAGACCCGCCGCAGGATGCGCGCATCCTGCACGAAGAAATCTTCGGCCCCGCCGTGGTGGTGCTGACCTATGAGGCACTGGCCGAGGTCATCAGCCACATCAATGCCCGGCCACGGCCGCTGGCGCTGTACTACTTCGGCAACGACCCGCACGAGCAGCAGCAGGTGCTTGACCACACCGTGTCCGGTGGCGTCACGCTCAATGAGGTGATGATGCACGCGGCGCTGCACGATGCGCCCTTCGGTGGTGTCGGCGCGTCCGGCATGGGGCATTATCACGGGCGCGAAGGGTTTCTCGAATTCAGCCATGCGCGCACGGTGTTCCAGGCTGCCGGCCACGACCCACGCGCCGAGTGGGGCCTGTTGCCGCCCTATGGCGAGCACTTTCTGGCGGCCATGCTGGCGCAGGTCACCGCCGACTGATCAACCCCGAAAACAACAACGAACAGGACGCCAAGACCACCATGCCAAACGATCCGCAAGCCACCATTCCCGCTGCCCAGGCCACCTGGCCACGCCGCAGTGTGCTCAAGGCCGGTGCTGTCGCCGTGAGCGCCGGCCTGCTCGGGCGCTTCGCCGATGCTGCCAGCAGTGGCCTGTCAGCGGCTGACTATCAGGGCCTGGACGCCTGGGCCATGGCCGAAGCGGTGCGCGCCGGCAGCCTCAGTGGCGAGGAGCTGCTGGCCGCGGCGCTGGCCCGCTGTGCCTTGGTCAACCCCAAGGTTGCGGCCGTGAACATGCTGCACGAGGACTACGCCAAGGCTGCGCTCGCCCGCCAGCGCAGCGCGGGCACCAGCACACAGGGCGCGTTGGCCGGGGTGCCGATCCTGATCAAGGACCTCAACACCTACCTGCAGGGCACACCCACCAGCAACGGCAGCCGGCTGTTCCGCGATGCACCGCCGGCCACCTTCACCAGCACCCTGGTCAGCCGCTACGAACAAGCCGGCGCGGTGCCGTTTGGCAAGACCACCTGCCCGGAATTCGGCCTGACCACCACCACCGAATCGCTGCTCTGGGGGCAAACCCGCAACCCCTGGAACCTGGGCGTGAGCGCCGGCGGCTCCTCCGGCGGCGCAGCATCGGCGGTGGCGGCCGGTATCGTGCCGGTGGCGCATGCCACCGATGGCGGTGGGTCGATTCGCATCCCGGCGTCCTATTGCGGCCTGGTCGGCCTCAAGCCCAGCCGTTACCGCACCCCCAGTGGGCCGGCACATTACGAGGGCTGGTTCGGCGCCAGCGTGGCCCACGTGGTGTCGCGCAGTGTGCGCGACACGGCGCTGTTTCTCGATGCCGGGCAGGGCCACGAAGCCGGCAGCGCCTACTGGAGCGCGCCGCTGGCACGCCCGTATGTCGAAGAGCTGCGCCGCGACCCGGGCACGCTGCGTGTGGCCGTGGTGCGCCAGTCGCTGACCGGCGCACCACTGGATGCTGCGGTGGCCGCCACCCTGGAGCAGACCATCAAGCAGCTGCTGGCGCTGGGGCATGAAATCGAAGACCTGCAACTGCCGGTCGACCCGCGCGAACTGTTCGGCGCCCACGGTGCGGTGATCGGCACCGCATTGCTCAACCTGGTGCAGGAGCGCGAACAGGCGCTGGGCCGCGCGGCCACTGCGCAGGACCTGGAGCAGGTCACCCAGGTGGTGCTGGAGCGGGCCAAGGCCATCAACGGTGTCGGCATGTACCAGGCCCGGCAGCGTTTCGAGCGGATCGGCGCGGCCATGGAACAGCCCTTCCAGCGCTTCGATGTGATCCTGTCCCCGGTCACCGCCAACCTCACCCCGGCCCTGGGCCAGCTCAGCCTCGATCAGCCCTGGGACAGCTACGCCCAGCGGGCGATGGGCAGCGCGGCGTTCACCGTGCTGGCCAATGTCAGCGGCCAGCCGTCTGTATCCCTGCCATTGGGCCAGAGTGACAGCGGCCTGCCGGTGGGCATGTTGTTCACTGCCCGCCTGGGTGGCGAGGATGTGTTGCTGCGCCTGGCCAGCCAGCTGGAGCAGGCTCACCCCTGGGCCGGGCGGCGCGCGGTCGTCTAGCGCCAGGCCGGGGCAGGGCGCCTAGTCCGCTTTGACGATGAGGGTGGGCCAGCCAGCGCCGATCATGGGATGCACGCCGCCAACGGCTGCGCAACGGTGTTGGCGGTATCCCCTGACCTTAGCGAGTGGCACAACAACAATGACGGCTCAAGATCAGTCTCATACCCAGTACGACGTGATAGTGGTCGGTTCGGGCGCCGGTGCGATGACCTCGGCGGTGTTCCTGGCCGACCAGGGGTTCAGCGTGCTGGTGCTGGAAAAAAGCGACAAGTTCGGTGGTACCTCGGCGATTTCCGGCGGCGGCATCTGGATCCCCAACAACCACTACTTCGCCCGCCAGGGCGGCAATGACAGCCGCGACCAGGCCGAGCGCTACCTGGCGGCGGCGGCCGGTGAGCAGGTCGACCCGGCCCGCCTGCAAGCCTACCTGGACAACGCTCCGCAGATGATCGAGGCGCTCACCCGCTGTAGCCATGTACGTTACGCGGTAGCCGCCAAGTACCCCGACTACTACCCGCACCTGCCTGGCGCCCTGGCAGGGGGGCGCACACTTGATCCCGAGCTGTTCGACAGCAGCCTGCTTGGCGACGAGCTGCACAACCTGCGCAGGCCGTCGCCGTCCACCTTGCTGATGGGGCGCATCGCCTGGACTGCGCGTGACGCGCACAAGGCCATGGCCCGAGGCTTCGGCTGGCGCCTGTTGATCCTGCGCCTGATGCTGCGCTACAAGCTCGACTTCAAGTGGCGCCGCAAAAGCCGCATGGACCGCCGCGCGGCGCTGGGCAGCTCGCTGGTGTGTTCGCTGCGCCGCTCGCTGATGGACCGCAATGTGCCGCTGTGGTTGAACAGCGACTTCCGTGAACTGCTCAGCGAACAGGGGCGGGTCAGCGGCGTGCGCATCTGCCGCGATGGGCAACTGCTGGACCTGCGCGCGCGCCATGGGGTGATCCTGGCCTCCGGTGGTTTCGAGCAGAACCAGGCGTTACGTGAGCAATACCTGCCCAAGCCGACGCGCATGGCCTGGAGTGCCACACCACCGGGCAACAACACCGGTGCCGCGCTGCAGGCAGGCCTGGCCCACGGCGCGGCCACTGCGCTGTTGGACTGGGCCTGGTGGGCACCGACCATCGCCGTGCCGGGTGAGGACAAACCGCGTGGCATCTTTGCCGAGCGCGCCTTCCCCGGCGCCATCGTGGTCAATGGCCAGGGCCTGCGGTTCGTCAACGAAGCCGCGCCGTACCTGGAGTTCGTCGATGCCATGCACCGCGACAACGTGCGCAGCGGCGGGCGTTCGGTGCCGGCCTGGGTGGTGTTCGACGGGCATTTTCGCTTCAACTACGCCATGGGCCCGTTGATGCCGGCCCAGGTCATGCCCGACAGCCGTCTGCGCAAAGAGTGGCGCGATACCCTGTACTGGAAGGCCGACACCCTAGAGGCACTGGCGGGTCAGATCGGCGTCGACCCGCAAGGCCTGGCCGCGACCGTGGCCAAGGTCAACGGCTACGCCAGCACCGGGGTGGACGAGGACTTCGGCCGTGGTGGTAATGTCTTCGACCGCTACTACGGCGACTGCAACATCAAGCCCAACCCGTGCCTGGCGCCGCTGCGCAAAGGCCCGTACTACGCCATGCGCCTGGATGCCGGCGACATCGGCACCAAGGGTGGCCTGCTGACCAATGCCCAGGCCCAGGTGGTGCGCGACGACGGCTCTGCCATCGCCGGCCTGTACGCCATCGGCAACTGCTCGGCATCGGTGATGGGCACCAGTTATCCCGGTGCCGGCGGCACCCTGGGCCCGGCGATGACCTTTGCCTACGTGGCCGCCAACCACCTTGCCCGGCAGCGCCAGGAGGCCCGATGAACACCAGTGTCACGCCCATTCTGGCACCGCTGCAGGTCGATGATGCCGCGGCCGTGCATTGGCAGGCGCACTGCGACGTGCTGGTCATCGGCTGGGGCGCAGCAGGTGCCTGCGCCGCGCTGCAAGCCCGCGCTGATGGCGCTGATGTATTGATCGCCGACCGTTTCACCGGCGGCGGCGCCAGCGCCAAGAGCGGCGGCGTGGTGTACGCCGGCGGCGGCACAACGCAGCAGCGCGCGGCCGGCTTCGACGACACGCCCCAAGCCATGTTCGACTATCTCCGGCACGAAACCCACGGGGTTGTCAGCGACGACACCTTGCGGCGCTTCTGCAACGACAGCGTGGCCAACCTGCAATGGCTGGAAAGCCACGGCGCGCCCTATGCGCACCAGATGCCCGCTGGCGGCAAGACGTCGTACCCGCCCGATGGTGCCTTTCTCTATTACTCGGGCAACGAACTGGTCCCCGCCTATGGCGGCGCGCAGCCCCCGGCCCCGCGCGGCCATCGCACGGTTGGCAAAGGCCAGTGCGGCGCCGTGCTGTATGGCCATCTGCAAGCGGCCTGTTTGCGCGCCGGGGTACGGCCGCTGCTGCAGTCCGCCGCCAGGCGCCTGGTCATCGACCGCAGCGGGCGAGTGATCGGCGCCGAGTTGTGGCGCCTGCCAGCCGGCAGCAAAGTCGCCTTGCAGCATGCGCGGCTGGCCGCGCGCGCCGAGCGCCTGCAGAACTTTGCCCCAGGCTACTGCGACCGGCTGCGCCAGCGCGTCAGCGCGCTGGAACAGGCCCATGCCAGGCCTTGCCTGGTGCGCGCTGGCAAGGGGGTGATCCTCAGTACCGGTGGCTTCATCTTCAACCGCGAGTTGATCAAGGCCCACGCGCCCAGGTTTCGCCGCAACTTCAAGGTGGGCGCCACCGGCTGCGATGGCAGCGGCCTGCGCCTGGGCCTGAGCGTTGGGGCAGCCAGCGACAGGCTGGAACGGGTATCTGCCTGGCGATTCATCAATCCACCGTACAGCTGGCACCGCGGCATCGTGGTCAACCGTGACGGTGAACGCTTCTGCAACGAAGAAGTGTATGGCGCCACCCTGGGCCAACCGCTGATGGAAGAGCAGGGCGGCCGGGCCTGGCTGGTGCTGGATGCGCCGCTGCGGCGCAAGGCCCTGCAAGAAGCGTTATTTGGTGGCTACTGGTGGTTCCAGGCACTGCCGGCGCTGGTGCTGATGCTGTTCGCTGCACGCAAGGGCAAACACCCCGCGCAGCTGGCCGCAGCCACCGGGATGCAAGCCGAAACCCTGCGCCAGTCGCTGCTGGCCAACAACGCCGCAGCCCGAGGGCAGGCCCCGGAGCCGTTCGGCAAGTCGGTCGCGGGTCGCCAGGTGCTGCAGCAAGGGCCTTACTACGCCTGTGACATTTCCGTGGGCAACCCGATCTTCCCCTTGGGC
>NZ_JABMCW010000023.1:0-32931 GCF_013179705.1 Pseudomonas sp. CM25
ACTTCAAGCACCTGTACAGCCTGGCCGACAAGCTCGGCGCTGCCGTCGGTGCCTCGCGCGCTGCGGTCGACGCAGGCTTTGTGCCCAACGATATGCAGGTCGGCCAGACCGGCAAGATCGTGGCCCCACAGCTGTACATCGCCGTCGGTATCTCCGGCGCGATCCAGCACCTGGCCGGCATGAAGGACTCCAAGGTGATTGTTGCGATCAACAAGGACGAAGAAGCGCCGATCTTCCAGGTAGCCGACTACGGTCTGGTCGCTGACCTGTTCGAGGCCGTGCCGGAGCTGCAACAACAGCTCTGAACGTACAGCCCAGACGACAAAAAACCCAGGCCCTCCCCGCACGGAAAGGCCCAGGCAAAAACCAACTCGCAGTCAGGTCATACGCAGGCGCTGCCGTAGCGTTCAGGCATCCTGCAACGCACGTGGGCGGTGGCTGCGCGCTTCGGCGTCCGGCGCCTGGGCTGCCTGCAGATGGAAGTCGAACGCCAGCTCGGCAAAACGCTCGCCTTGCACGCCGCGGTCATGCGCTGCCGCCGCGTCCTCGATAAAGCGCAGGTCGCCGATCAGTCCGTCGCGGGTGGCGTAGGCAAAGTCGTCCCACAGGTACTGGTCACCGGCGAAGTTGATCTGCGTGGTCAGGTGGCGGTGCCCCGGCGCCGAGATGAAGAAATGCACATGCGCCGGGCGCTGGCCGTGGCGGCCGAGCAGGTCCAGGCATTCCTGGGTTGGACCCTGCGGGTCGCAGCCATACCCCGACGGCACGATCGAGCGCGCACGGTAGCGGCCTTCGGCGTCAGTGATGGTGCGCCGGCGCAAGTTGTACTCGGACTGGGTCGAGTCAAAGTACGAATAGGTGCCCTGGGTATTGGCGTGCCACAGGTCAACGGTAGCGCCGGCCAGTGGCTTGCCATCGGCATCGAACACCTGCCCCTGCAGGAACATCACCACGCCCGGGTCGGTGCCGTCGTCCATGCGTACCTCGCCTTGCGCCAGCGGCGCCCCGGCAACGTACAGCGGGCCCTCGATGGTGCGTGGGGTACCGCCGCTCAGGCCGGCTTCTGCATCCTTGGCGTCCTGCAGCAGGTCGAGGAAATGCTCGATGCCCAGGCCGGCGGCCAGCAGGCCGGCTTCGTTGCGGCCACCCAGGCGGTTGAGGTAATCAACGGCCTGCCAGAACTCGTCCTCGGTGATTTCCAGGTCTTCGACCAGGCGCGCGGTGTCCTGCAGCACACGCAGGATGATCTGCTTGAAACGCGGGCTGCCTTCGGTGTGGTCCAGGCCAGCCACTTCGTTGAAGAAGGCTTGAATGTCGGCAGTGTGGGAAATTTTCACGGTCATCGCGCTTACCTCATATTGTTCTTGTCGGGTCGACAGGTGCGTCTCAGCGGTCGTCGCTGTGGATCGACGAGGGGTGCCGGCACAGGCCGTCGACCTCGATGTCCATGTACGGGAACAGCGGCAGCTGCATCAGGGTATCGTGCAGCGCTTCGACGCTGGGCACGTCGAACACGCTGTAGTTGGCGTAGTGGCCGGCGATGCGCCACAGGTGTCGCCAGGTGCCTTCGCGCTGCAGGCGCTGGGCCAGTTCCTTTTCGTCGGCCTTGAGCCGGGCGGCCTTGGCCGGGTCCATGTCGACCGGCAGTTTCACGGTCATCTTCACGTGGAACAGCATGATTGTCTCCTTGCTATTGAATCAGCGGCGGGCGAAGCGCGCCAGGCGCTGTTCGTCCAGGGTCAGGCCCAGGCCTGGGGTACGGGGGATGTGCAGCTGAAAGTCGTGGTATTGGGGCGGCTCGTTGACGATTTCTTCGGTCAGCAGCAGCGGCCCGAACAGCTCGGTGCCCCAGGTCAGCTGGCGCAGGGTGAGGAAGGCATGGGCCGAAGCCAGGGTGCCGATCGAGCCTTCGAGCATGGTCCCGCCATACAAGGCGATACCGGCCGCCTCGGCGATTTGGGCGGTGCGCAGCACGGCACGCGGACCACCGTTCTTGGCGATTTTCAGGGCAAAGATGCTGGCCGCGCCGTCAGCGGCCAGGCTGAAGGCGTCTTCGACGCTTTCGATCGACTCATCCGCCATGATCGGCGCCGGGCTGCGCTGGTTCAGGCGCACCTGGCCGCCGCGGTTGATACGTGAAATCGGTTGTTCGATCAGGTCGATGCCATTGTCGCCAAGCACCTGGCAGGCGCGCAGGGCCTGGGACTCGTCCCAGTACTGGTTGACGTCGACGCGCACACTGGCGCTGTTGCCCAGTTCACGCTTGATCGCCACCACGTGCTTGAGGTCCTGCTCCACCGGGTTGGCGCCGATCTTCAGTTTGAATACGCGGTGGCGGCGAATTTCCAGCATGTGCTGGGCTTCGGCGATATCGCGGGCGGTGTCGCCGCTGGCCAGGGTCCAGGCCACTTCCAGGCTGTCGCGCACGCGCCCGCCCAGCAGTTCACTCACCGGCAGGCCCAGGCGCTTGCCTTGGGCGTCGAGCAAGGCGCTTTCGATACCCGACTTGGCAAAGGTGTTGCCCTTGGCCAGCTTGTCCAGCTTGAGCATGGCCGCGTTGATGTTGTCTGCCGGCAGGCCGATCAGCACGGGGGCCAGGTGTGCCTCGATATTGGCCTTGATACCTTCGGGGCTTTCGTAGCCGTAGGCCAGGCCGCCGATGGTGGTGGCCTCGCCAATGCCTTCCACGCCATCGCTGCAGCGTACGCGCAATACCACCAGGGTCTGCTGCTGCATGGTGTGCATCGCCAGTTTGTGTGGGCGAATGGTCGGCAGGTCGACGATAATTGCCTCGATACGTTCAATCAACGCGCTTGTCATTGTTGCCAGGTCCCGTCAGGTCGGGCTGCCAGCAGCAGGCCCGAATGGTGCATTTACTTGATTGGTCAAGGATTGCGCGAGACCCTGAAGCAGTCCAATATCAAATGAATCTCCCACCATACCCTGGAGGTCTGATGGAACTGCGCCACCTGCGTTACTTCAAGGTTCTGGCCGAAACCCTGAACTTCACCCGCGCCGCCGAGTTGCTGCACATTGCCCAGCCGCCGCTGAGCCGGCAGATCAGCCAGCTCGAGGACCAGCTCGGCACGCTGCTGGTGGTGCGCGAGCGCCCGCTGCGGCTGACCGAGGCTGGCCGCTTTTTCTATGAGCAGACCTGCACCGTGCTGCAGCAGTTGCAGAACATCAGCGACAACACTCGCCGCATCGGCCAGGGCCAGCGCCAGTGGCTGGGCATCGGCTTTGCCCCTTCGACCCTGTACGCCGTGCTGCCAGAGCTGATCCGCGAGCTGCGCCAGGACAGCGAGCTGGAGCTGGGCCTTAACGAGATGACCACCTTGCAGCAGGTGGAAGCGCTGAAAAGCGGGCGCATCGACATTGCCTTCGGACGCATTCGCATCGACGACCCGGCCATTCACCAGCAGGTGCTGTGCGAAGACCCATTGGTTGCGGTACTGCCCAAGGGGCACCCGTTGGCGGGCAACCCGCTCAGCCTTGCCCAGCTGGCCGGGGAAGCGTTCATCCTCTACCCTGCCAACCCCCGGCCCAGCTATGCCGACCATGTGCTGGGGCTGTTCGCTCACCATGGCATGAGCATTCGCGTCAGCCAGTGGGCCAATGAGTTGCAGACCGCTATCGGCCTGGTGGCAGTCGGGGTGGGCGTGACCCTGGTGCCGGCGTCGGTGCAGCAGCAGCATCGCACCGATATCGAGTATGCAGGCTTGCTGGACAGTGGCGCGGTCAGCCCGATCATCCTCAGCCGGCGCAAGGGGGATGTGAGCCCGATCGTTCAGCGCTGCCTGGCATTGATTGCGCAGCAGGCTGGATGAGCAGACCCCGCCAGTGGCAGGGGTCTTTGGGGGATTTCATGATTTTTGGTGAATTGCATCAGGGCTGACAGGTGTACGCCGCCGGTAAGCCAGCAGCAGAAACACAAACCACAACGGCATCACGCACAACGCCAGCCGGGTATCCGGCTGCAGCGCCAGCAACACCAGCACAAAGCCGAGGAAGCCAAGGGTAGTCACCGCCATCGGCACCCCGCCCGGCAGCTTGAACAACGAGGCCTGGTGCGCAGCCGGGTTGCGTTTGCGGTAGGCAATGTACGCTGCCAGGATCATCGACCAGGTAAAAATCACCAGAATCGCCGAAACGGTCGATATCAAGGTGAACACGGTCATCACTTCGGGAATGATGAACAAGAGGCTCAACCCGATCAGCATGCACACTCCCGAAAACAGCAGGCTGTACAGCGGTACGCTGAGCCTCGACAGCCGGGCGAAGATGGCCGGTGCGTTACGCCGCTCCGCCAGCCCGAACAGCATCCGGCAACCCGAATACACCCCGCTGTTGGCCGACGAGGCCGCCGACGTCAGCACCACGAAGTTGATCATGCCAGCCGCTGCCGGGAAGCCGGCCAGCAGGAACAGTTCCACGAACGGGCTGCGGTTGGCCGGCACTTCGGCCCAGGACACCACGCTGATGATGCATACCAGCGCCAGGATGTAGAACAACAGGATACGCAGGGGAATGGTGTTGATGGCCTTGGGCAGCGAGCGATGCGGGTTTTTCGCTTCTGCGGCAGTGGTGCCGATCAACTCGGTGCCAGCAAAGGAGAACACGGCAATCTGGAAACCGGCAAAGAAGCCGCTGATGCCATGCGGCAGCACCGCACCGGGCGCAACCACGTTGGACAGCGAGGCGACTACGCCATTGGGCGAGGTATAGGAGGTGGCGATCATCACCGCCGCCGTGATGATCAGCAGGACGATGGCGACGATCTTGATGATGCCGAACCAGAACTCCACCTCGCCAAAAATGCGCACCGCCAGCATGTTCAGCCCCAGCAACACGAACAGGGTGAAGAACGCCGGCAGCCAGGCCGGTGCATCGGGGTACCAGTACTGGAAAAACCCGGAGACCACCACCACGTCGCCCACCACCGCCACGCTCCAGCTCAGCCAGTACGACCAGCTCAGCACAAAGCCGGCACGCGGGCCCAGGTAATGGGCGACGATGTCGGCGAACGACTTGAAGCGCAGATCGGACAACAGCAGTTCGCCCATGGCGCGCATGACGAAAAACACAAAGAACCCGAGAATGGCATACACCAGCAGGATCGAGGTGCCGGACAGCGCTATCACCTTGCCCGAGCCCATGAACAGGCCGGTGCCGATGGCGCCACCGATGGAAATCAGCTGGATATGGCGGTTTTCCAGCGTGCGTTGCAGGTGCCCGTCACGGGCGGGCTCTGCCGGTTTGCTTTGCTCAAGGCTTGCGGACATGTCTTGCATGGGCGACCTCTTGTTATTGTTGGTCTGGCTAGTCGTGGTGCGCCGGGCCAGGCCCATGTAAGGCCTGGCCACGGTGTGTGGCGCGGGTCAGCGTGCGGCTTCGAAACCTTGCAGGGTGTTCACGGCATTGATGCCGATTTCATCGACCATGTAGCCGCCTTCCATCACGAACAGGGTCGGGATACCGGCGCTGGCGATTTCGGCGCCCATGCGCAGGAAGTCTTCGCTGGTGAGCTTGAAGTGGCTGATCGGGTCGTCCTCGAAGGTGTCGACACCCAGCGACACCACCAGGAATTCGGGCTGGTGCGCGACGATGCGCTTGAGTGCGTCCTGCAGGGCTGGCTGGTACTGCGCCCAGACCGTGCCTTTGCCCAGCGGGTAGTTGGCGTTGAAACCTTCACCCGCGCCCGCGCCGCGCTCATGGGCATAGCCGGAGAAGTACGGGTAGGAAACATGCGGGTCGCCATGCAGGGAGGCGAAGAACACATCAGGGCGATCGTAGAAGATGTTCTGCGTGCCGTTGCCGTGGTGGAAGTCCACATCCAGCACGGCAACGCGCTTGGCGCCCTGGCCCAGGCAGCGCTCGGCGGCGATGGCGGCGTTGTTCAGGTAGCAGTAACCACCCATGTATTCGCGGGCGGCATGGTGCCCCGGCGGGCGGCACAGGGCAAACGCACTGTCGGCGCCGTCGAGGATGCGTTGCATGCCGGTCAGGGCGACGTTGGCGCTGCTGCGCACCGCCTCCCAGGTGCCAGAGGTGATCGGCGCCCCGGCGTCCATGGCGTAGAAGCCCAGCTTGCCGTCGATGAATCCCGGCTCGCGGTCAATGGCCAGGTCACGTACCGGCCACACCAACGGCAGGGCATCGTGGGTCTTGCCGGTGGCGGCCCATTCGCTCCAGGCGTTTTCCACAAAGCTTACATAGCGCTCGCTGTGCGCTGCCACATAACAGGCGCGGTCGAAGGCCTGTTCGGCAATCACATCGCCCAGGCCGCTGCTTTGCACCCGCGCCAGCACGGTGTCGGCTCGCCGGGGGTTTTCGAACGAGGGTGTGATCGCCCCGTCCTTGAGTTCCGAGCCATGGTGCAAGCGGTGGTTGTTGCTGAAGACAGTGAGCACGCGAATGTCCTTTTCCAAGGGGTTGGCGGATAACCAATTTTCGCGAGAGAGTGCTGAAAATGCTTTGCTTTATGCTCAGCCAAACCGGATGCTTGAGCAAAACATTCACTGGATTGTGCATTCATGAGCAAAGCCTTTGCTATCGAACAGCTGGACGAGACCGACCGCGAACTGCTGCGCCTGTTGCAGGAAGACGGCACCCTGTCCAGCGCGGCCTTGGGCGAGCGCCTGTCGATGACCGTGACGCCCTGCTGGCGCCGGCGCAAGCGGCTGGAAGAGCTGGGCATCATCAAGGACTACCAGGCCAATCTCGACCGCCGCAAGCTGGGCTACGACGTGATGGCGTTTGCCCAGGTGCGCTTTGGCAACCACTCGGCCGAGGCGCCGGACGAATTCGAGCAGGTGATCCTCAAGCTGCCGCAGGTGCTCTCGTGCCACAAGGTGACTGGTGAGGCCGACTATGTGCTGACGGTGCTGGCAAGTGACCTGGAGAGCTATGGCCGATTTGTCGAGGACGTGTTGCGCCGCCAGCCGGGCATCGCCTCGATTCAGTCGAGCCTGGCCCTGCGCGAAGTGAAGGCGGTGTCGCGGATACCCGTACCCTGAAAGGCTGACGCTGATGTTGGAGCGGCCTTGCGTCGCGAAAGGGGCGCAGCGCCCCCGGCTATCGCAAGGCGGACACTGCGATTGGCGCCATCGGCGACCCTGCACTAGCGTTGTGCTACCAGCCAGCCCCTACGTTCATGCGGAGCCTTCACCCATCATGCCGGACCTGCGCCCGAACCCGACGCTGTGCCTGGAGTACCGTGCCGAGCAGCCGATTTTCCACGCTTTTCTAAAGCAGGCGAGCCGCTGCCCGGATGCCACCGCCATCATTGCCCAGCACACCACCTGCAGCTACGCCCAGCTGGAGCAGGTCAGCCGGGGCATTGCCGCCTTTCTGCTGGCAACCGCGGCCAGCAGCGCCGATCGTGTGCTCATCGTCTCCAACCGCAGCCCCGCCCTGATTTATGCCATGCTCGGCTGCCTGCGCGCCGGGCTGGCGTTCAGCGTGGCAGATGCCGCCTACCCCGCCGCGCGCATACAGCAGATCGTCCGCACCCTGACGCCGGCCGTGGTGCTGGGTTGTGGTGACGCTACAATCGACGCCGACCACCCCCTTGCCGTTGCAGTGCCAGAAGGGCCTGCCGAGGCACTGCAGGCGTTCCCCTGCCAGCAAGCCCCGCTGCCGCCGATAGAGCCCGAGCAGCCGGCATACATCACCTTTACTTCGGGCAGCACCGGCGAGCCCAAGGGTATCGTCACCCATCACGCGCCGCTGGTGCACTTCATCGATTGGCATGTACGCCAGCACGGTTTTACCCCGGCCGACACCTTCTCGTTGCTCTCCGGCCTGGGCCACGACCCGGTCTACCGCGATGTGTTCACGCCCCTTTCGATTGGCGCGACCATCGCCTGCCCTACCCAGCCGACCCTGACCGACCCTTCGCAACTGGCCAGCTGGATTCACCGGCACGGCGTAAGCGTTATCCACCTGACCCCGCCGCTGGGCAAGCTGATCGAAACCGGTGCGCGGCTCAATGGCCTGGTGTTCGAGCAACTGCGTTGGCTGTTCTGGGGTGGCGATGCGCTCAGCCCGGCGCTGTACCGGCAAGTCCGCGCCATCGGGCCGAATGCCAGCAACGTCAACTTCTATGGCACCACCGAAACACCGCAAGCAATGGCCTTCCACAGGCTCGATCCGGCCACCGACATTGCCAAGGTGCCCTTGGGCAAAGGCATCGCCGATGCCCAGTTGCTGATCGTCAACCCGGCCCAGCAACTGGCCAGCGAGGGTGAAACCGGTGAAATCCTGATCCGCAGCCCTTACCTGTCGCATGGCTACTGGGGCGACCCGGAGTTGACCGCAGCCAAGTTCATTGCCAACCCGTTCACCGACAACCCGGACGACCGCTGTTATCGCACCGGCGACCTGGGCACCTACCTGGCCGATGGCAGCGCCAGCTTCCTGGGGCGCGTAGACACCCAGGTAAAGATCCGCGGCCATCGCATCGAACTGGCGGAAATCGAGAACGCCATCGGCCGTCACCCGCACATCAGCCAATGCGTGGTAGTGGCCAACCACGACAGTGCGGCGACCCGGCTGGTGGCCTATTGCGTGGCGACATCGCCTGTTACAGCTGAAAAGCTGCGCCGGGCGCTGAGCGGCCAGTTGCCGGACTACATGGTGCCGGCACTGTTCGTATTCCTGCCTGCCATCCCCCTCACCCCCAACGGCAAGGTCGACAAACGCGCCCTGCCGGTGCCATTCGCGCAAAGCGCCGAGCAACCCTTGTCGCCGGTCGCCGAGAAGCTCAGCACAGCTTGGGCGCGGATCCTTCAGGTAACGCACCTGGACGCCAGGTTGAGCTTTGTCGAGCTGGGCGGCGATTCGCTGTCGTTCGTGCAGGCCTCACGGGTGCTGGAGGAGCTGATCGGCCACCTGCCGGAGCGCTGGGAAACCCTGCCGGTGAACCAGCTGGCCGAACTGAGTGCGCCAGCCAAGGGCGCATGGCGGGTGATGGAAATGCCGGTATTCGTGCGCATGCTCGCCATCCTGCTGATTGTGGTCGGGCACATGAGCGAATTCGACCACTGGCTGATCGTTGGCGAAACCTCGGTGCTGTTCCTGGTCTCCGGCATCAGCCTGGCCCGGTTTCAGTTGCAGGCCATCGAAACGCGTGGCGATGCGCGCACACTGCTGCCGTCGCTGGCGGCCATCGTGGTGCCGACCCTGTTGTACACCGCCCTGGTGCAGCTGCTGTTCGACCGGCTGCACTGGCAATCACTGCTGCTGGTGTCCAACTGGTTTCCGGCCAGCGAGGTCAACCTGTTCAACTACTGGTACATCGAAGTACTGGTGCAGATGCTCCTGGTGATCGGCCTGCTGCTGTCGATCAGGCGGGTGCGCCAGGTGCTCGCTGCCGACCCGTTCCGTTGCCTGATCATTGCCAGCTGCGCCATGGTGGCGCTGGATGTCCTGCTGAACCGTTTCGTGTTCGACGCCGGCGCCTTGCTCAATCGGGTACCGCAACACTTCCTGGCAGTGATGCTGCTGGGCATGGCCGTGCACCATGCCACCACCACCGCGCGCAAATGGGTGGCCAGCGCGGTTGCCGTGCTGGTGGTCGGCGAGCTTGACCTGATGGCGATTGCCGGCGTGGGCTGGGAGGCCTTCACCCTATATGTCGACATCGCCCTGCCAGCGATGCTGGCGCTTATCTGGTTCCGCTCGGTGCCGGTGCCCGCGCTGGTGGCAAGGGCCGGCGCCGTGATCGCCTCGTCAACCTTGTATATCTACCTGACGCATTTCCAGTTCCAGTCGCTGGCAAACCGCTTCTACCATCATCCGCTGTTCGAGGTGGCCTTGGCCGTCACCGGCGGGGTGCTGGTGAGCTACTGCTGGAATGCCCTGACGCGCCGGCTGCTGACGCGCTGGAGCACGCGCAAGCAGGCCGCCGGCACAGGAGCCGTGATTGTAAAGCCGGAAGTACGCTGAAAAGGCGGGTTGTAACAAACCTTGTCATAAAACTGTCGTGTTGCCGTCATAGGATTGACCCCAACCTGACATTTTTATTTCATGGAAGAACGTCTCATGCGTCGTGTGGTTTTCAATCAGAAGGGTGGCGTGGGCAAATCCAGTATCGCCTGCAACCTCGCCGCCGCCAGTGCCGCCGAGGGCTACCGCACCCTGTTGGTCGACCTCGACCCGCAGGCCAATGCCACCTACTACCTGACCGGCCTGGTCAATGACGCCATCCCTGCCGGCATCGCCGACTTCTTCCGCCAGACCTTGTCGCCGGTCACCGCCGCCGGCAAGAAGCACCGCGTGGCAATTACCGAAACCCGCTACAGCAACCTGCACCTGGTCACCGCCAGCCCCAACCTCAGCGACCTGCAGAGCAAGCTGGAGAGCAAGTTCAAGATCAACAAGCTGCGCAAGCTGCTGGTTGAGCTGGGCGAGGACTACGAGCGGATCTACATCGACACCCCGCCCGCGCTCAATTTCTACACCTTCAGCGCCCTGGTGGCAGCCGAGCGCCTGCTGATTCCGTTCGACTGTGACAGCTTCTCGCGCCAGGCCTTGCACAGCGTCATGGCCGAGGTCGAGGAGCTGCGCCAGGACCATAACCCGGCCTTGCAAGTCGAGGGCGTGGTGGTCAACCAGTTTGCCGGGCGCACCGCGCTGCACCAGACCCTGATCGAGCAGTTGCGCAGCGAAGGCCTGCCGGTACTGCCGGTGTACCTGAGCAGCTCGATCAAGATGCGTGAATCACACCAGGCCTCGGTCCCCCTGGTGCACCTGGCGCCCCGGCACAAGCTGGCGCTGGAGTTTGTCGACCTGCTGGATGCGCTGGAGCGCGCGGCCTGACAGCAGCTGAGCGACCAGGGATATGCAGATCACCCCATTGCGGGAAAACAGACGACCCGGCTACCATTGAGAACGATTCACACTCACAACCGGATGCCAGGCGTTGGACAGCACCTCGACCCGTAAACTGGGCTTTTTCTTCAGCGACCACCATCGCTGGTTGCTGCAGCACATCCACAAACGCCTGCGCAACCACGCCGACGCCGAGGACACCGCTGCCGAAACGTTCTGCCAGATGCTCGGGGCACGGGTCGACCCGGACAGCATCCAGCAACCGCGTGCCTACCTCACCGTCATCGCCCGCCGGTTGATCTTCGACCGCCATCGCCGCCGCCAGCTCGAGCAAGCCTACCTCGAGCACCTGGCACGGCTGCCTGAAGCGGTAGCGCCCTCGGTCGAGGAACAACTGCTGTTGATCGAGGCCCTGGTGACCATCGACCAAGTGCTGGACGGCTTGCCAGCGGCGGTCAAGGCCACCTTCCTTTATAGCCAGCTCGACGGCATGAACTACGCCGACATCGCCGTCAAACTGCAGATCAGCGAACGCTCTGTGAGTCGCTACATGAAGCAGGCGTTGCGCCAATGCTACCTGAGCGAGATGCAGCCATGAGCCGACCCGCCCTGGACCGCGTCGGCGAGCAGGCCATCGACTGGATGGTTGCACTCAGGGCCGCCACGCCTGACGACGCCCTGCTGCAGCGCGTCAGGCAGTGGCTGCAGCAGGACCCGGCTCACCAACAAGCCTGGAACCGCCTGGAACAGCGCCTTGGCCAGCCGCTAGCCGCCTTGCACGGGCTCAACCAACGGGCCCCCGGCCAGGCCGCAGAGGCGCGCCGCTTGCTGTTGCAGCCGACCCGGTCGCGGCGTGAGGTACTCGGAGCCATGGCCAGCCTGGGCCTGTTTGGCTCTGCCCTGTGGGGCGGCTGGCGCAGCGACACGGCGCAGGGCTGGCTGGCCGACCTGCATACTGCCCGCGGGGAACGGCGCAGCTTTACCCTCTCCGATGGCAGCCGCCTGAGCCTGAACAGCGCCAGCGCAGTCGACGTGCAGTTCGATGCCGGGCAACGGCTGCTGGTGTTGCGTCACGGCGAGCTGCAGATCCAGGTCGCGCGCGACCGGCAGCGGCCGCTGCGGGTGCGCACGGCGCAGGGGCAGGTGCAGGCGCTGGGGACGCGCTTTCTGGTCAGCCAGGAAGATGCCGCCACCCGGGTGGTGGTGCTGCAGCACAGTGTCCGCGTCAGCCTGGTCGATGGCCAGTCAACCGAGTTGCAGCAGGGTCAGGCAGCCCTGCTGCAGGGTCACCACATCGAGCGCCTGACCGACGAACAGCAGCAGCGCGCTGCCTGGCTGGAGGGTCGGCTTGAGGTACTCGACCAGCCGTTGCATAGCGTGATCGACGCGTTGCGCCCCTACCAGCGTGGCTACATCCGGCTGGCCCCGGCAGCGCGAGATCTGCGGGTACAGGGCGTATTTGCGCTGGATCAGCCCCTGCAGGCATTGGCGGCGTTGGCCGAAGCGCTGCCAATCAAGGTCGAGCACTTCGGCCCGTGGCTGATGCTGATCGACCTGAAAACCGCCTGATGCAAATATTTGTAAAAATCATTCGCATTTCTGGCAAGTTTTCCGCGCTCGTCCCACATACCTCCTGACAGCCATCTCATTCGGGAGTAATCCGTGTACAACCCTTGGCCCCGCGCCCTGCCCCTCGTCGCCGCCGTGACCAGCTTCAACGTGCTCGCCCAGGCGCAAACCCTGGCGTTCGACCTGCCAGCCGCCAGCCTGGCGCATACGCTCAACCGGATTGCCAGCCAAAGCGGCCACATCATCGCCCTGGAGCCTGGGCTGGTGCGCGGCAAGCAGGCGCCTGCCGTGGTCGGCCAGATGAGCGCCGAACAGGCGATGCAAGCTGCCCTGGCCGGCAGTGGCCTGGCGTTGCGGGTGTCCGCCGACGGGCATTTCAGTGTGGCGCCCGCCAGCCTGGGGGGCGATGTCATGGAGCTGGGCAGCACCAGCATCACCGACAATTACCTGAATGCCACCAGCGAGGGCAGCGGCTCGTATGCCGCCCGCGCCGTCACCCTCGGCAAAGGCACCCATACCCTCAAGGAAATCCCCCAGTCCGTCACCGTCATCACCCGCAAGCAACTGGACGACCAGGGCATCACCGACCTGCAGGACGCGCTCAACCACACCACCGGCATCGTCGGCGCACAAGGCATCGGCCCTGGCGTGGTGGTGACCTCGCGCGGTTTCCAGATCGATGACTGGCAGTACGATGGCGTGCCGATCCAGCGCAACAACTACTCGCTGGGCAACTGGGCGACGCAAGACCTGGTGTTTTTCGACCGCGTCGAAGTGTTACGCGGTGCCTCCGGCCTGCTGCAAGGCACCGGCAGCCCGGGCGGCGCGATCAACCTGGTGCGCAAGCGTGGCCAGGCGGCGCCGACAGTTACGCTGACGGGTAAAGCCGGCTCCTGGGACCACTACGGCCTGCAAGTGGATGCCGGCGGCCCGCTGACCAGCGATGGCCGGGTGCGCGGACGGGTTGTCGCGGACGAAGACCAGAGCGACAGTTTCATCGATTATGTCTGGAGCAAGAACCATTCGCTGTATGGGGCACTGGACATCGACCTCAGCGACGCAACCACCGTAGGCGGCGGTATCAGTTACAGCCGCCAGCAGTCCAGGCCGATGCTGCGCGGCATTCCACGCTACGCCAGTGGCAAGGCGGTTGAACTGCCTCGGTCGACTTATACCGGGGCCCGCTGGAGCCGTGCAGAAAACGACGTCACCACCTACTACCTGGACCTCGAACACCGCTTCAACGATGACTGGGCCTTCAAGGCTGCTGCCGTGCGCATGGATGAAACCAACACGTCCACCCACCAGCGCGTGCAAAGCACCGGCCAAGGCGTTGCAGCAGATGGCAGCGGCATCACCTACGCCGACTGGCTCACCGATTTTCACTCGACCAAGCTGGGCCTGGACATGAACGTGGTCGGCCACTTCGACACTGGCCCCCTGGCCCATGAGATCACCGTGGGCGGCAACTACGCCAAACTGACCTCGGACGACGCCTACTGGCGCAACTTCGACGCCGGCGGCAACATCTTCGATATCGATCATGACCGCCCCGAGCCCAGCCGGGACAGCGTCTTCGACGGCGACCTTGCACGTTCCAACCGGGCCAGCTACGACATTCGCCAGAAAGGCCTGTATGGCGCCTGGCGCGTCAAACCGACCCAGGACCTGACGTTGATTCTGGGCTCGCGCGTGAGCTGGTTCGACTACCGCTGGGACTCGATCGACTTCGACAGCCTGAGCGACCCAGGTACCCGTTACCCGACCAGCCGCATGACCGAATCGGGGCAAGTCACGCCGTATGCCGGGTTCGTTTATGACCTGACGCGCGAATGGGCTTGGTACGCCAGCTACACCGACGTGTTCGTCCCGCAGACCGAACGCGCCGTGGGCAATACGCCACTCAAACCGGTAATTGGTAGCAACTATGAAACAGGCCTGAAAGGCGAGCTGCTCGATGGCCGGGTCAATGCGTCGCTGGCGCTGTTCCGTTATGACCAGGAAAACCGCGCGGTCACCGATGTGGCGTCGGGCTTCGCCTGCGATGACTGGTACTGCTCCACCGCTGCCGGCAAGGTGCGCAGCCAGGGCGTCGAAGCCGAGATCAGCGGCGAAGTGCTGAGCGGCCTGCAACTGTTTGCCGGTTACACCTACAACACCACCAAGTTCCTCGATGACCCGGAGAACGAAGGCCGCACGTTCAGCCAGTGGACACCCAAGCACATGCTGCGCGCCTGGGCCGACTACACCCTGCCGCTGGACGGCCAGCGCTGGAGCACCGGCCTTGGTTTCACCACCCAGAGCCACACCCTGGGCTACGAGCGCACCTATACCGTGCCCGGGTATACCGTATGGAGCGCGCGGCTGGCCTATCAGCTGACCCCGGAAGTGAACGTTGCCGTCAACGCCAACAACCTGTTTGACAAGAAGTACTGGGTTGCCGGGTTCAACCAGCTTAATGGCAGCAACAATTGGGGCGAGCCGCGCAACTTCCTGCTGACGGTGAAGTACACCCCGGAACTCTGACCGGGTTCAGTCCGACAGCGGCCATTGCGCCAGCGGCCAGTACGCGCCCTTGCGCGACTCGTACAGGGTGAAATGGCGGGCCGCGAGGTAGAACTCCGGCGCGCTAGCAGCCTCTGGCGGCTGGCCGTGGTAGTCCCGGGAAAGCGTGAGGTGCGGGCGGTATTCACGGCTGGCCGGTTGCACGCCCAACGGTAGCAAGGCCTGCTGCAGGGCGTAGACCAGTTGCAGCAGGGCCGGTGGTACCTGCTGCGCCTCCAGCACCAGGGCGCTGGCCCGCTGCCACACCTGCAAACGGTCGAGCAGCAGCCGGGGGGGCTTGGCCGGCAGCGCCAACTGGTCGACCGCAGCGCATATCGCTGGCACCTGGGCGGCATCCACATCGCCGAGAAACAGCAGGGTCACGTGGAAATTGGCGGCCGCTACCGGCTTGCCGCTGCGCATACCCAGGCTGCGCCGCCAGTCGGCAAGCGCACGGCGCTGGGCATCACTGACCGGCAAGGCAAAAAACAGCCGCTTGAAGGGGGCGCCGCTGGGGCGGACATCCTGAACCATGTGAACTCCCGTACATGAATCGTTTGCGCAAGACTGTAGGGCATTACACCTAAGTCGCCCCGCACTTTCGTAACAATAAGTACAAACTGCCCCCATGATTGTTTATGCTGGCGGGCTTATGCCATGGCGCATGGCCATTTTTCGACAAGTAAACGTCCATGAAAATTGCACTCGTACTTATCTTCGTTTTCTCGATCGCCTATGTTCACCTGCGCGGCCGGGTGCGTCACAAGCTGACCCGCCAACTGGGTGACCACTCCAGCTTCCTGGCGCCGGTCAACGCCTTCCTTTACCTGTTTTCCAGGCACCCGGCCAAGCCTTACCTGCCGGTCGAAGCCTTTCCCGAACTGAAGCCGCTGCAGGACCACTGGCAGGAAATCCGCGAGGAGGGCCGCCAGCTGCTGCACGTGGGCGCAATCAAGAAGTCCGACAATTACGACGACGTCGGTTTCAACTCGTTCTTCAAGACTGGCTGGAAGCGCTTCTACCTGAAGTGGTATGGCGAAAGCCACCCGTCGGCAATGGCCCTGTGCCCGCGTACCACCGAATTGCTGCAAGGCATCGGCACGGTCAAGGCCGCCATGTTCGCCACCTTGCCACCAGGCGCCAAGCTGGTGCGCCACCGTGACCCGTATGCCGGCTCGTACCGCTACCACCTGGGCCTGGACACGCCGAACGACGATGGCTGCTATATCGACGTTGACGGCGAGAAGTACTCCTGGCGCGATGGCGAGGGGGTGATCTTTGACGAGACCTATATCCACTACGCGGCCAACAACACCGAACACAACCGCATCATCCTGTTCTGCGACGTCGAACGCCCGCTCAAGTACCGCTGGGCCACGGCGTTCAACCGCTGGTTCAGCCGCAAGGTCATGGCCGCCGCAGCAGCGCCCAACGGTGCCGGCGACAAGACCGGCGGCATCAACCGGCTGTTTACCCGCATCTACAAGATCCGTGAGCGCGGCAAGGCGATGAAAAAGCGCAACCGCACACGCTACTACCTGGAAAAGTGGGCAGTGGTCGCCGCGCTGCTGCTGGTGTTCATCTACATCTGACCGGCAACGCAGGCCGTTTTGCCTACGACCTGCGTACACCCACCAAAGTACAAGCCTCACACCTGCCACTCTTCGACTAGCCTGAAAGCTCCACTCGCAACCACCCCAAGGTGAAGACGATGAGCATGATGGACTGGGACGCCTACCGTAAGCAGTTGATGGCCGGCATCGGCGATCTCAAGCAACTCTCCCCCGACACCGTGGCCGGCTACATGACCGCCAGTGGTGCGGGGGCCAAGACCAACCACCTCGACGCCAAGACCCGCGAGCTGATTTCCCTCGCCGTGGCCGTGACCACCCGCTGTGACGGCTGCATCGCCGTGCACTCGCAGCAGGCGGTCAAGCATGGCGCCAGCCGCGAGGAAATTGCCGAGGCGCTCGGCGTGGCCGTGGCGATGAACGCCGGGGCCGCACTGGTCTACTCGGCGCGGGCCATGGATGCAGTGGGCAAGGCCAACGGCTGAGCACAAACGGCGCCGCCACCCTTGCGCGACGGCGCCGCGCCGCCCAGACTGGGCGGCCCAGCCCGCGCAGGAACCCGCATGATCCACATTCGCCCCATGACGCCGGAAGACTTCGAACGTTTCTGGCCGACCTTCCAGGCCACCGTCCAGGCCCGCGAAACTTACGCATTCGACCCCGCCCTGAACGCCGAACAGGCCCGCCAATTGTGGCTGGAGCTGCCATTACACACGCTGCTGGCAGAGGAGGATGGCGAGCTGCTGGGTTCGTATTACCTCAAGGCCAACGCGGCCGGCCCTGGCGCGCACGTGGGCAATTGCGGCTACATGGTCTGCGAGAGCGCCCGCGGCCGGGGCGTGGCACGCCTGATGTGCGAACATTCGCAGAAGCTGGCACGCCAGGAAGGCTTTCTGGCCCTGCAGTTCAACTCGGTGGTGGCCAGCAACGAGGTGGCGGTGGCGTTGTGGCACAAGCTGGGCTTCGAAACGGTTGGCCGGCTGCCCAAGGCCTATCGCCATGCCCGCCTGGGGCTGGTGGACTGCCTGGTGATGTACAAGTGGCTGGCCGATGAGCCGGTGACAGAGAAACCGCCGCTGCTGATCGGGCGCAAGAACATCGAAGCACGCGTGTCGCGGCGGCGCGGTCGGTAAAGGCCCTGCAGGTGCGTTTGCAGGGCCGCCGGATCAGAAGGCCAGGCCTATCTTGAAGCCGTACTCGTCGCGCTTGAGCTCGGTGTTGTCGGCCAACAGCGTCTCGTCGTCGAGCCGGTATTCGGTGCGGGTGTAGTACACGCCCGCCTGGATCGGCAGGTTGCCTTGCTGGTTCATCAGCAGGGTCACCTCGGCATAAGGGTTGGTGCGGTCTTTCATGTCCGCACTGTCACTGCCAAAGTCTTCCACCTTCAGTTTTACCCGGCCATCGAGGGTTCGCCGTACACCGGCTTCCACGCGCAAGGTGGCCGCATCGAACTGGTGGTTGTAACCCAACGCCGCCTTGGCGAACGGCGCCTTGTAGGTGAGTTCGCTTTCGATCCTGCGGTGCTCGGTTTCAAACCGTGACCACATGTAGCCGCCGCCCACGATCACATCGACGAAGTTGCGCGCATCCACCGCCGCACGCCAGCCCAGGTCCAGCCCTGCCTGCCCCTCCTTGAGTTTGTTGTCGTGCTTCTCGGCATACTTGCCTTCGGCACCCAGCTGGTAAATGAAACCGGACTCTGCGGTCATCTTGTTGCCAAAGCCGGCAAAGATGCCGCCTTCGTCAACGTGTTCGGTCTGGGTTTCACTGCCGCCCTGAAACTTGAATTCGTCGTAGGCGCCGAGAATGCCGACGGTGAACAGAGGGTCGGTGCTGGGTGCGGCATGGGCTGCCAACGGGGTGCCCATCAGGGCAAGGATGCAGGTGTGGCGGAGCAGGTTATGAGTAGGCATGCATCTATGTCTCCATGACATGTAAACGGGTAGCTAGCCCACATTCCGAAACGCCCGGCGGCGCGATAGTTCGAAAAAGCTTCAGCAAATATTCAGGAATTTGCCGTTCATCACGCGATTGCCTGTCAGCCCGATGGTTGACGACCGTGCTGTGCAGTGGTCATATGCGCGCCAGTTTCAGGTGCCCTGCGCCGCCGCGCGCAAGGTGAAACGGGAAGCCGGTGCATCGTGTTGCCCACGACAAGTCCGGCGCTGCCCCCGCAACGGTAAGCGAGCGAACCCTTCGAGATACCACTGTGCTCAGGCATGGGAAGGTGAAGGTTTCATGCCCCTCGCAAGCCCGGAGACCGGCCTGAAGCCTTGTTTGGCAACCCGCGGTGGGCGGGCGCAGGCCGGAATCCGTGCGCGCGCTCGCCTGCACGGCAAGCCTTTGCGTGTTTTCCACCGGGATGCATTCATTCCTGCAGCAGTGGAACGACATGTCCCGTATCTTCAAGCTTCACCCCCTGGCGGCCTGCCTGGCCGTCGCCCTGCCGGCCCAGGCCGATGACTTCGACCCAAAGCCTCTGGCCCTGCCGTCAACGGCCATCACCGACACGTTCGACAACCGCATCCTCGACCTCGCCACCCCGACGACGGCCGGGTCGCGCCTGGGCCTCAGTGCCCTGGAAACACCCGCCAGCACCAGCAGCATCAGCGCCGAGCAGATCCAGCAGCGCAACAACCTCAGCGTGCAGGATGCGGTAACCCGTTCACCGGGCATTACCTACATCGGCTCGCCAGGCGATGGCGGGACGGGGCTTGCAGCTCGCGGCTTCACCGGGCACGGCTCGGTGATGACGCTGTTCGACGGCGCGCGCATGTATGCCGGCGCGGGCACCCAGACATTCCCGGTCGACCCGTGGATGGTGGAGCGCATCGACGTGCTGCGTGGCCCGGCGTCGGTGCTGTATGGCGAGGGTGCAACCGGTGCGGTGGTCAATGTGATCCCGAAAAAGCCCTTCAGCGGCGACATCCGCAATCACCTGCGCCTGGGTTACGGTTCATGGGACCGCCAGCAGCTCGGGCTGGACAGTGGCGGTAGCCTGGACGAACGCCTGAGCTACCGGCTTACGCTGAACCAGCAAGCCGGCAATGGCTGGGTTGACCGCACCCCCTCGCACAGCCTGGCGCTCAGCGCCGCGTTGCGCTTCGACGCCACTGACGACCTCAGCTTCACCCTCGCCCACGAGCGCGGCGATGCCAAGCCTGCCAATTACTACGGCACGCCGCTGATCGACGGCCACTACCGCAGCAGCCTGCGCTACAAGAACTACAACGTGCAGAACGACAAGCAGCACTACGTCGATGAGTGGACCCGCCTGACCACGGACTGGACGCTGAGCGACCAGGTCAGCGCCAGCAACCAGCTGTACTACATGAAAAGCCGCCGCCACTGGCGCAATGCCGAGGCGTACAGCTGGGACGCCGCGCGCCAGCAGCTGCTACGCGGCAGCTACCTGGAGATCAAGCACAACCAGGAGCAGTTCGGCGACCGTCAGACGTTCGCCTTCGATCACAGCCTGTTCGGGCTGGCCAGCAAGACGGTGGTGGGTGCCGAGTACAACAAGGTCCGTTTCAACATCGACAGCAATGCGCCGTACGACGATGTGGGCGGCGACTACATCGACCCGTGGCAGCCGCAACCGGGCGACTTCCACAGCGCCTCGCCGCTGCGACCGCAATCGCTCGCCACCACCGGCACCTTCGCGCTGTTTGCGGAAAACCGCCTGCAACTCACCGATCGCCTGTCGCTGGTGACCGGCGTGCGCCGTGACCAGAACCATATCGACCGCGACAACCTGGGCAATGACAGCCGCAGCGACCGCAGCCTGCAAGGCGGCAACTGGCGCGCCGGGCTGGTTTTTGCGCTGACGGAGGATCTGTCGTTGTACGGCCAGTATTCCACCAGCGAGGACGGGGTAGACAACCTCATCAGCCTGAGCCCGGCACAGATGCACTACGACCTGACCGAAGCGAAGCAGACCGAAGTGGGCCTTAAGCAGCGCTTTTGGGAGGGGCGCGGCGAATGGACATTGGCGGCCTACCATATCGTCAAGAACAAGCTGCTGGTGGACGACCCGCTCACCCACGACAAGCAGCAGGCCGGCCAGCAGACCTCGGATGGCCTGGAGGCGACCCTGGAGCTGGCGCTGGCGCATCAGTGGCAGGTGTCGGTAAACGCGTCGCTGGTGCGCGCCAGGTATGACGACTTTGACGAGACGGTGGGTGGTGTAGCCCAGGACCGCGCGGGCAACCGGCCGGCAAACGTGCCCCGGCGCACGGCCAACCTGTGGTTGAGCAAAGGCTTTGGCCAGCAGGTCGAGGCCGGCGTGGGTGCGCGCTACGTGGATGAGCGTTATGCCGACACCGCCAATACCCAGAGCGCCCCCGGGTATACCGTGGTCGATGCCAATATCGCCTGGCGGGTGTTGCCGGATGTGCGTTTGGGCTTGCAGGTGAACAACGTGTTTGACAGGGAGTATGTGGTGTCGGCGTTCAGTGGTGAGCAGTGGTTGATGGGGATGCCACGGGCCTGGTTTGCGACGGTGGATTATAGGTTTTGAACTGGGTTGCCTGGGTCGGCTTGTTTGGGGCAGGGCTGGCATAGGGATCGCATCAGGGCTGACAGGCGCTGCATATCTGGTGGCAACCACCAGGCAACACAAAAACCCCTACCCATCAAACCCCAATAAGTTATAAGATAACATTCCATTTGACATCCATTCTTGCCAGCGATCCCCCATGACAAGCGCCAGCGCCACCCCTACCCTGCTTACCCAGCGCCTGCAGAGCATCGACGCCCTGCGCGGCCTGGTGATCCTGTTCATGCTCCTGGACCATGTCCGCGAAACCTTCTTCCTGCACCATCAGGTCGGCGACCCGATGGCCATCGACACCACCGAACCGTCGCTATTCGTCAGCCGCACCCTGGCGCACCTGTGTGCGCCCGTGTTCGTCCTGCTGACCGGCCTGTCAGCCTGGCTGTACGGCGAGAAGTACCAGGGCCGTAGCGATGTCTCGGCGTTTCTGTTCAAGCGCGGGCTGTTCCTGGTGGTGCTGGAGTTCACCCTGGTCAACTTCGCCTGGACCTTCCAACTGCCGCCCAGCGTGATCTACCTGCAAGTGATCTGGGCGATCGGCGTCAGCATGATCGCCCTGTCGCTGCTGGTGTGGCTGCCACGCGCAGCCCTGATCGCCGTGGGCGCGATGATCATCGCCGGCCACAACCTGCTTGATGGCCTGCACTTCGGTGTGGAGTCGGCCCTGCACGTGCCATGGGCGATCCTGCATGACCGCGGCTGGCTGGAGTTCTCCGACAACCTGCGCCTGCGCACCTCCTACCCGGTGCTGCCGTGGATCGGCGTGATCGCCCTGGGTTACGGCCTGGGCCCCTGGTTCGCGCGCGGCAGCGAAGCCGGTCGACGCCAGCAGCGCTTGCGGGTGGCCGGGCTGATCGCACTACTGGGCTTTGTCGTGCTGCGCATGCTCAACGGCTACGGCGAGGCGCCCTGGAATGGTTACCCGACCCTCACGCAAACCCTGATGAGTTTCTTCAACATCACCAAATACCCACCGTCGCTGCTGTTCCTGGCCCTGACCCTGGGCTGTGGCCTGCTGCTGCTGCGCGCCTTCGAGCGTGCCGGGCAGGCGCGCTGGATCAGCGCCCTGGCGGTGTTCGGTGCGGCGCCGATGTTCTTCTACCTGCTGCACCTGTATGTGTTGAAGCTGCTGTACCTGGCCAGCGTGGCGCTGTTCGGTCTCAACCAGGGCGACTACTTCGGCTTTGACGGCATCGCCGCGGTATGGCTGGCCGCGGTATTGCTGGCGGTTTCGCTGTACCTGCCGGTGCGCGGGTTCGCCCGCCTGAAGGCGCGGCGGCGCGACATCACCTGGCTGAAGTACTTCTGAAAAGCGTTTTAACCGGCGGCGTGATGGTCTACCATGCGGGCCGCCGGTTTCCACCACGGAAATAATAGGGAATCCCAGGCCTGCCAACACGGGCCAAACGGAACTGCCCCCGCAACTGTAGATGCCGAGCCTGCTCCATCGATGCCACTGGGTGACCGACCCGGGAAGGCCGGAGCCGGGCCATGACGCATCAGTCAGGAGACCTGCCGGCCTGCATTCACCAACCGGCGGGGTGTCCGGGATTGGCTATCAGTGTTGCCCCTGCCGCCAGCGGGGGCTCGGCGATGCCTGTCCGTGCGTTCCTCACCAGAACTGTCCGATAGGAGATCGCCCCGCATGCTGCCCCGCATCGCCACCCTGCTCGCCGGCCTTGGTTTTACCGGCCTGGCCCAGGCCGCCGCCACTCACTACCCGCTGACTGTCGATAACTGCGGCCAGCCGCAGACCTTCGCCCAGGCACCGGAACGCGCCGTCACCATCGGCCAGGCCGGCACCGAAATGCTCTACGCACTGGGGCTTGGTGACAAACTGGCGGGTACCTCGCTGTGGTTCAACAACGTGCTGCCCGAATACCAGGCACAGAACGACAAAGTGCCGCGCCTGGCCGACAACGACCCCAGCTTTGAGGCGGTAGCAGGCAAGCGCCCGCAACTGGTGGCGGTGCAGTTCGAATGGATGGTCGGCGCCCAGGGCGTGGTCGGCACCCGTGAACAGTTCGACGAACTGAACATCCCCACCTACCTGCTGCCCTCGGACTGCGAAGGCAAGGACAACCTGGTGGGCGCAGACGGCACTCGCCTGCAGGCGTTCCAGGTCGACAGCATCTACAAGAGCGTCAGCCAGCTGGCCGAGATCTTCGACGTGCAGGACCGCGGCACCGCGCTGAACACCGAACTGAAAGGCCGCCTGGACAGCGCCAGGGCGCAATTGGCCGGCAAGGACCTGTCGGCGACCTCGGCGCTGTTCTGGTTCTCCAGCGCCGACCTGGACATCGACCCCTACGTGGCAGGCCGCCAAGGGGTCGCCGACTTCATGCTGCGCAGCCTCGGCGTGCGCAACGTGGTCGAGTCCAGTGAGGAATGGCCAACCGTGGGCTGGGAAACACTGGCCAAGGCCAACCCGACCTGGCTGATCATCGCGCGCATGGACCGTCGCCGCTTCCCCGCCGATGACTACCAGAAGAAGCTTGAATTCCTGCGCAGCGACCCGGTTACCCGCAACATGGACGCGGTCAGGCACGACCGCATCATCATCCTCGATGCCGACGCCATGCAGGCGGGTATCCGCCTGTTCCGCGGTGTGCAGACGTTGGCCAGTGCCTTCGCCAGCGGTAAAGCAGCGCCGTGATGAGCCGCCTGCTACCCAGCCTCGCAGTTGCCCTGGCAGCCCTGCTGGCGGCGCTGCTGGCCGGCACCGTAATCGGCGAAACCAGCCTGTCGCCGAGCGTGGTCGGCCAGGTCCTGGCCAACCATTTGTGGCAGGCCGGCTACCCGGTCGACCCGATCGACGCCGGCATCGTCTGGAACTACCGCCTGACCCGCACCCTGGTCGCCGCAGCCTGCGGTGCCGGCCTGGCCACCTGCGGGGTGATCCTGCAGGCGCTGTTGCGCAACCCGCTGGCCGAACCGTACCTGCTCGGGCTGTCGGCCGGCGCCTCGACTGGCGCGGTGCTGGTCGGCCTGCTGGGGCTAGGCAGCCTGGCACTGAGCATGTCTGCCGGCGCCTTCATCGGCGCCGTGGCGGCATTCGCCCTGGTGCTGGTGCTGGCCCGCGCGGCCGGGCCCAGCAGCAACAACGCGCAGGTGATACTCGCCGGTATCGCCGGCTCGCAACTGTTCAACGCCCTGACAGCGTTCCTGATCACCAAGTCGGCCACTGCCGAGCAGGCGCGCGGCATCCTGTTCTGGCTGCTGGGCAACCTCAGTGGTGTGCGCTGGCCCTCGGTGTGGCTGGCGGTGCCGGTGGCGCTGTGCGGTTTGCTGGTGTGCCTGTGGCATCGCCGCGCGCTGGATGCCTTCACTTTTGGCGTCGATTCGGCTGCGTCGCTGGGCATCCCGGTGCGCCGTACCCAGTTGCTGCTGATCAGCTGCGCGGCGCTGGTGACGGCGGTGATGGTGTCCATCGTCGGCGCCATCGGCTTTGTCGGCCTGGTAATCCCGCATGCCCTGCGGCTGATCCTCGGCCCCGGCCACAGCCGTCTGCTGCCGGCCAGCGCCCTGGGCGGCGCGCTGTTCCTGATTGCCGCCGACATCCTTTCGCGCACGCTGATCAGCGGCCAGGTAATCCCGGTTGGTGTTGTCACCGCACTGATCGGCGCACCGGTCTTCGCCTTGATTCTGGTCAGCCGTCGAGGGCGCCCATGACAGTCATGACCGCGCTACAGCTCGCTCCCTTGAGCTGCCAGGGCCTGGGGCTGCAACTGGCCGGCAGAACCGTGCTCGAGGCTATCGACCTCGATGTGGTGAGTGGCGAAACCCTGGGCATCGTCGGCCCCAACGGCTCCGGCAAATCCTCGCTGCTGAAGTTGCTGGCGGGGCTGCGCAAACCGGCCAGCGGCAGCGTGCAGCTACTGGGCGAACCCCTGGCGCGGTTGCCGCGCCGTCGTGTTGCTCAGGCCCTGGCACTGGTCGAGCAGCAGGCCGACACCCTCGATGCGATCAGCGTATTCGACGCCGTGGCCCTTGGCCGTACACCCTGGCTGTCGGCACTGGCACCGTTTGCCTCGCACGACCGCGCCATCGTCGAGCAAGCCTTGGCCGACCTCGATGCCCTGCACCTGCGCACACGCCTGTGGGGCTCGCTGTCCGGTGGCGAGCGCCAGCGCGTGCACATCGCCCGCGCCCTGGCGCAGCGGCCGCAGGTGTTGCTGCTGGACGAGCCGACCAACCACCTGGATATCCAGCACCAGCTGAGCCTGCTGCAACAGGTGCAGGCGCTGCCGGTAACCACCCTGGTGGCCCTGCACGACCTCAACCAGGCGCTCACCTGCGACCGCATCGCGGTACTCGACCAAGGCCGCCTGGTCGCCCTCGGCAAACCGTTCGAGGTACTCACCCCCGAACGCCTGCTGAGCACCTTTGGCGTCCATGCCCGCTACCTCACCGACCCTTTCGACGGCGCGCGCATCCTGCGTTTCCGCGCCCCCTGAACCAGGAAGTTCTGCCCATGCTGTTGCGCCCTGTCGCCCTGCTGCTCGCCAGCGCCCTGCTTGCCCCGGCCGCGCTGGCCGAGGTGCATGAAGTGAAAATGCTCAACCGTGGCAGCGAGGGGGCAATGGTCTATGAGCCGGACCACCTGCACATCGCCCCCGGCGACAGCGTGCGCTTCCTGCCCACCCAGAGCGGCCACAACGCAGCCAGCGTCGCAGGGTTGCTGCCCGCCGGCGCCGAACCGTTCAAGAGCAAGCTGAACCAGCCGTTCGAGCAGACGTTCAGCGTGCCCGGGGTGTACGGCATCCAGTGCATTGCGCACCTGGCGATGGGCATGGTGATGCTGATCCAGGTGGGTGACGCGCCGGCTGCAGAACTGCCCGCCAGCTTGCCGGCACGGGCCAAAACGCGCTTTGCAGCACAACTGCAAAAGCTTGGGGCCGGGCAATGACCCGACTGCTGCTGGCCCTACCGCTGCTGGGCCTTGCCCCCTTCGCCCAGGCCGAATCCGCCCAGTCGCAAAGCAATGGTTTTGTCGAGGATGGCAGCTGGAATATCCTCAACCGCAGCGTGTTCGACCAGCGCGACTTCAAGCATGGCGGGCGCAACAGCGCTGCGCGCAATGCCTACAAGCCACGTAGCGAGCGCAACGGCAAGGCCGAGGAATGGGCCTATGGCTTGATGGGCAGCGTGCAGTCCGGCTTCACCCAAGGGCTGATCGGTGTCGGCGTGGATGCCCATGCCTATCTGGGCGTGCAGCTCGACAGCGGCGGCGGCCGCGCGGGCAAGGCGCGCCTGCTGGGGGTGGACAACGCTGGCCACCCAAAAAACCAGTACAGCCGCGCAGGGGCTGCGCTGAAGCTGCGCCTGTCCAATACCGTGCTGTCTTATGGTGAGCAACGGATCAAGACCCCGGTGTTCAGCTCGTCCGACAGCCGCCTGCTGCCCGAGACCGCCACCGGCTTCTTCCTCACCAGCAACGAGTTCGACACCCTCAAGCTGGTGGCCGGGCATTTCAACGAAAGTACCGACCGCAATGCGTCCAGCCACGACCAAGGCTTTGTGGTGAACTATTCCAACGGCCGCCAGGGCAACAGCTTCGACCTGGCGGGCGTAGTCTGGAACCCCGCCCCCGCCTTCAGCGGCAGCCTCTACAGCTCACGCTACGAGGACAGCTGGAACCAGCACTACCTGGGCAGCACGCTCAGCCATGCCCTGGATGATCGCCGCAGTATCAGCCTGGACCTCAACCTGTACCGCACCACCGACACCGGCAAGGCGCTGTCAGGGCGTATCGACAACACCACCTGGAGCCTGGTCTCGCGCTACAACCAAGGGCCGCACGGTTTCAGCCTGGGCTGGCAGCAGGTGGACGGCAATACGCCTTTCGATTACGTGACCCGAGGGGCGATCTTCATTGCCAACGCGGTGCAGATGTCGGACTTCAACGCGCCGAACGAAAAGTCGTGGCAGGCCCGCTATGACCTGAATATGGGCGCCTACGGCGTGCCGGGGCTGAACCTGACGGCGTTGTACGTGCGCGGGTTCGATATCGATGGCAGCCACGTCGACCCTGCGGGCGGTTATGCGTACCTGGGCTACGGCAAGGGTGGCAAGCATTGGGAGCGGGACCTGGAGGCGCGCTATGTGGTGCAGAGTGGCAAAGCCAAGGGCACCACGTTTTCGCTGAGGCATAACGTGCACCGGGGCAATACGGCGCAGGCAGAGCTGGATGGGGACCAGATACGCTTGGCGGTGGAATGGCCGTTGTCGGGGGCGTTCTGACACCCCCGCGTTGCTTGAGTCGGGGCTGATGCGCTGATCCGTGTATTGGCTGGACCGGCCCTTTCGCGGGTAAACCCGCTCCTACAGGGTCCCTGCTAAATCAGTCAGCTATGTGCAGTTCCAGGAGCGGTTTAGCCGCGAAGAGGCCAGCGCGGCGCTTTGTCATTGTCAGCCCAGGCGCAACTGCATGTGGGTGGTCTGCCAGACCGGGTCCTGCTCCACATCCACCACCGCGAACCCTTGCCGCTGCCAGAACGCGATCGCCCCCGGCAGGAACGGGTGGGTATGCAGGTACAGGCAGTCGACACCCGCCTGCTCCGCTCGCTCGCGCAATGCCGCAAACAACGCCGCGGCCAGGCCATGCCGACGGTAGGCCGGCGAGACGAACAGGCGCACCACCTCGACCACCCGCCGGGCGTGGTAATCGAGCTGGGCAAAGCGGTGGTCATAAGGCAGATAGCCGATCACCGCCACCAGCTGCCCGTCATCACGGGCCTCCAGAAAGCAGCCCGCGCCGTCCAGGTAGGTCTCGGCGAACTGCGCCAGGTCACGCGGCAACGGTGCATTGGCCAGCATCGGGAACAGCTCGCGGCGGGCGCTGTCGACAAACGCCACGACTTCGGCAATGGCGTCGCGCGCCACAGGTTGCAGGGTGCAGTTCGGCATGTGGCTCATGGCAGTGGTCGAAAGGCCAGAGTTCTACCCCAGTGTGCCGCGCAAGGCAAATCACAGGGCTCGTCGTGGCCCGCTGGACATCGGTATAATCGGCAGTCTTCACTGCCCGACCAGGCCACCTCATGCCTCGCTTCCAGACGTTGCTGTTGCCCCTGCTGCTGACTGCCGCCCTTGCCGCCTGCGACCAGAAACCCTCTCGTGAACAACAGATCCTTGCCCAGTTGCCGCTGCAGGATGCCTACACGCACAACATCGAACGCATGGCCGTGCTCCTGCGCCGCACCCACCCCCAGTTGCCGCAAGCGACCATCGAGCAAGTGCTGCGCAAGCACCTGACCGTCGAGGACCAGCGCCAGGACCTGTTCCGGCTGTACAGCGAAAAGAACTTCAGCGACGCCGAGTTCGCCACCATCGTGGCCGCCACCCAGGACCCGGCCAAGGCCCGCGCCCTGGAGGACACCGAAGCCGGCAAACGCCTGAGCGAGAAACTCACCGCACTGATGCGCGAAAGCGCCCGCGACGTGAAGGTGCAAGCCCTGGTAGAACAGCGTATGCAGCAGGTGGAAGACGAGCTGAGCGCGCTGCAAAAAGCCGGTTCCTGAGCGCCGCTGCCCACACCACCCACCGCATCGACCGAGGTCAGGATTGCCACACGCCAAGCACGGATTGCGCCTGGATCTACGCACACTCATTCTGGTGCTGTGCGCCTTTACCGCCCTGGTCATGCTGTGCGCCAGCTATTTTGCCAGCTACCGGGTGCAGCGCCAGCTGCTGATCGACCACGCCCTTGAAGCCAACCGGGTGTATGCATCAAAGCTGGCAGCCATCACCGAAACCTTCATCGGCAACGCCTTGCAGCAGCTGTCGTTCAGTGCCGGTGTGCAAAGCCGGCAGCTGGGCGACGGCGCAGCCCTGCAAGGGGAAACCGACCGCGTCCTGGGCCAGAGCATGGCCTTCAACTCAACGTTCGTGATCGATACCAACGGCGTGCTGCTGGCGATTTCACCGGCGCCGCTGCGGCACCTGGTCGGTAGCCGTATGCAGTCGCCCGGCGTGCAGGAGGCGCTGCAGGCGCGCAGCCCGCTGGTTTCCACTCCTTACGTGTCGGCGGCCAGCAACCTGGTGGTGGCGCTGTCGCACCCCATGTTCGACAGCAACGGCCGCTACCTCGGGTACGTTGGCGGCAGCTTGTACCTGCGTGAGCGCAACATTCTCAACAGCCTGCTGGGCGAGCACTTCTACAAGGACGGTTCATACCTGTATGTGGTCGACCGTAACCGGCGGCTGTTGTATCACCCCGACAGTCAGCGGGTGGGCTCGGTGGTGCAAGGCAACGCCCTGATCGACCAATTGACCACACTGGGCAGCGGCACCCGGCAACTGACCAACAGCCAGGGCGTGGAAATGCTCGCCGGTTTCGCCAACGTGCCCAGCGCTGGCTGGGGCGTTGTGGCGCAGCAGCCGTTGGCGCAGACAGTAGCGCCACTGAGCCACCTGATACTCAACGTGGTTGGCACCTCGGCCCCCTTCGCGCTGGTGGGCAGCCTGCTGCTGTGGTGGCTGGCGATGACCATTGCCCGGCCACTCTGGCAACTGGCCGCAGGCGCCCGTTCGATGGACCGCGCTGGCACTGCCGAGCGCCTGCACCGAGTGGCGGCCTGGTACTACGAGGCGGCCGAGCTCAAGCGCGCCTTGCTGTTCGGGCTGAACCTGCTGCAGGAGCGCATCGGCCGGCTCAATCGTGACGCCCAGACCGACCCGCTCACCGGCCTGGGCAACCGTCGCGGCCTGGATTTCAGCCTGTCGCTGCTGGAAGCCGAGGGCCGGGCGTTTGCGGTAATCGCGCTGGACATCGACCATTTCAAGCGGGTCAATGACAGCCATGGCCACGAGGTCGGCGACCAGTTGCTGCGGCGTCTGGCAGAACTGATGCGCCGCTGCTGCCGCGAGGGTGACCTACTGTGCCGCACCGGCGGCGAGGAGTTCCTGATGCTGCTGCCGGGGGCGAGCCTGGAGGCGGCGGCAGCGGTCGCCGAACGGCTGCGGGCGACGGTTCAGGCCACGCCGATGCCGCCGGTAGGCGCGGTGACTGTATCGCTGGGCGTGGCACGCTGGAGCGGCGAAACCGGCGAGCCCGGTGATGCCTTGAGTGATGCCGACCGGGCGCTCTACCAGGCCAAGCAGCAGGGGCGCAACCGGGTAACGGTTACTTGATCCCCTGCCGGCGTTGGGCTGCACAGCAGCCCTGGCAGGTTCACCAGGTTTTCCGTGCGCCCGTCGGCGCCGGGCCAGCTCGGTGATCTGTGGCGTGACCTCGACCGTGGCCCTGGCCTGATAGGCCCGGGCGAAGTCCTTGAAGCCGGAGAAGGTCGAAACTGCCAGGTAATGGCCATAGTCCGGGTACGAGACTGGCCCTGTCTCGATCCGTGCCCGCGCGCCCGGTTGAGCATTGGCGTCGCCTGACGGCAAGGTGATTACATGCCTGTGGATGACTCCGCCAGCTCGGCCAGTACCGCTGCCGAGGTGGTGACCTGGCGGAAGTGATGCTGCCACAGCTCGATGCCCAGCTTGCCCGAGCGGTCCAGCGACGAGCCAACCGTCATGTCGGTGACCAAGGTCGGCATCAGCCCCGCATCGAACAGCGCGAAGCCTGCGGCCAGCACGCAGGTTTCGGTCTGCAGCCCACACACCAGCACCCGCTCCACGCCCAGTTGGCGGATGTACTCGATGGCCTCGGCGCTTTGCCCGTAGCCATGCTTGACGAACACCTGGTCGGCCTCGATCAGGCTCTCGTCTTCGGCCGCCGGGTGCCAGCCAAGCTGACGCTCGAACGGGGTGACCTGCTCGTCGTGCAGCTCGACCGAGGCGATGGTGGGAATGTTCGCCGACAACCGTCGCAAGCCATCGACCAACCATTCCGGCGGGCTGAAGGTGGACTGGACATCGACGATGAGCAAAACCTGGCGCATGGGCGGATTCCGGCACGGGCAAAAGCCGCGGAGTATAGCGCGACGCTGATAACGCAGTCGCCCCGTGAACTAGGGCTCGATACTCCTGGCCAACCCCGAGGCCCATGCAGCGGCCATCTTCGCCCCTACCTCATCGAATTGCGGATGGCTGATGCGGTAATCCGAAAGCTCGCCCATCGCACGCTTCATCCCGGTCGCCACTCTGGCGAGCAACTCGTTGCAGCGTGCTTCGGTGAGGTTGCATGCCGTACGCCCGAACTGTACCAGCATCTTGCGCTTGGGCCAGGCTTTCGAACCGCCCAGCAGTAGCCCCATGATGTCGCGGCTGCTGTAAACCGTCGTGGTTACCAGGTCGTACACGGGTGCGAGCCAGATGTCGGCGTCCTCTGCACAGTTTTCGTAAAGCAGGCCAAAATTCTTCAGGTGGGCATCGCCGTTCTGGATGCCGGCGCACAGCGCAACCATCATGAAAAAGTGTTCCAACGCGGCAGGAATCCGAGCGGGCGTGACATACAGCTTTATCAACTGGGCGCAGCCCTGATAACTGCCGTCATACTTCTTGCGCGCTTCCCATCCCGAGAGCACGCACATGTCTTCGAATCCAAGATAGGCGTCGTCACCGATATCGAAGCGTTTCACAACCAGAAATTTGCCGTGCTGGCTGAGCTCGAAATCAGGTACTTCGAGCCCGCAATGCAACGCCGCCCGCATGCAGAAAAACTCGTTGGCGGCCAACTGGGGAAAGTCGGATTCATTGAAGGCTTTCACCAGATGCGTGGCACCTCTATGGGTCAGCCGATCCACATCGGGGGAAGTCTGCTCGATGTCCCGCACCAGGACCTTGGGTTGCACACCGGAGACGCCCGAGTACGCCGCGTAGGTGTCCATGAGTTCAGCAAACAGGCCTTGCGCCCCGTCATGCACCAGCAGGTTGGACAGTTTGATCCCTGGCAGAACATCCTTACCGGGATGCTGGGCAATGCTGATACGCCCAAGCTGATGCGGGCCGACAATCGCCAGCAGCGCGAAGTCGTCAAAGCCGCGCACCGACTTGCCGAACCGCCGGATGAGCTCAGCCTTGAGGTGGCCTTCTGGCAGGTTCATTTCAAACAAGGGGTGGATGCCGTATTCCCACTTGTAACTCTCCAGGCGCGTTGGCATGGTCAAGGAGACGGCCTGGTCTTCGGTAGCCGATGAGTTGTAGGTAAAAACAGTGTCGCGCGGGTTCTCTTCACTGCGCCCCAGGGTCCCGGCAGTCGTACCACCTGCTCCGATATACAAGCGGTCACTCTGCCGGATCATGAATGCCCCCGCCCTTCAACTCGTCGAGTGTACGCCGCCGCCGCTTGGGCATTGCAGTCAGTTCGTAGCCCAGGCCCTCGAGGATCGCGGCAACCTTGCGAATACCGACCTCGGGTATCGAATTGTTTTCGATCCCCGAGATGGTAGCGCGGCTCATGCCGTGACGTAGCGCGAGCTGGGCCTGGGAAAGCCCGGCTGCTTTGCGCAGTTTCTTGATCAGAGCACCAAGGTCGTTCATGTGTCCTGCACTGTATGCGATGCATATCTATATAAACACGATAAATGCATCGTATTTGATTCATAATTAGCTGTACAGGCGTTTCTCCATCCTCTAGCGGTAAGGCGACCAGGAAGTAATTGGGTCGCAACAGGGCTGACAGGTGCCTGCCACAGCATATGCAGCGCCTGTCAGCCCTGATGCGCTTCCGCCCGCGAAGGGCTGCAAAGCAGCCCCCCGCCACCCACCTCACCCCGCCAGGATGAAGTCCGCCACCGTCACCGTGGTCGCATCCGCCACCCCCACCAGGCGAATGGAGTCGGCAGCGCCGATGCTGACCAGCGTATCCGCGCCGACATCGGCGATGGTGACGCTGGCGGCAAAGGTTGCCGCAGTGATATTGAGGCCAGTGATATCCAGCCGGTCCTGGCCGCCCGCCGCAATGGCATCGAA
>NZ_JABMCW010000230.1:0-9066 GCF_013179705.1 Pseudomonas sp. CM25
GCTTGATCACAGATAGGACAGTTCGATGGTCGAAGCGCCATCGATCTTTACGTCATCGGTCACGGTGAGGTTCCTCAACGCAGCAATGTTCATGTCAATCTGCAAATCAGCGGTCAGATTCCGGATGGCCGTGGGTACTGCTGCTCCGACCGCAAAACCATGGAACCTGCCCACTGCACCGTTATAGAGATAGGAATAGTCCGGCGTATAATCGCGCTGCCAGGACGTACCACTGTCAACTGTAATAAGACGCGTCACGGACGTGCTGCCATCGACAACATAGCTGCTGGCATTCGTTCGCAGGAAATAGGCGCCGATTCGCTGGCCATGCTCGTTCATCCCAAGACCAAATGCGATGATCGTGCCCGCTGCCGAGTCCGCACTGCCCGCTCTGCCATCGACCCCCCGCAAGGCGAACCGGGTAGGGCTTTTACAGTTCACGGAAAGTTGCTGGGGGGGCGATATGAACTGAGTTTGTCGATCTCGATGTAGCTGGTCTACCGAAATATCACCGAAGTCAAATGTTCCGCCGCCACTGAGTGAAGGCGTGCATGCACCAGGTTTGATGACACCGGTGACGACAATATCCGTTGCGCTGGCAAACACGGTCGTGCTGCACATCAGCGCAATGCCCATGGCGATCAACTGCTTGTTACCCATTGTGCTCTTCACCTTACGTTGTGTGTTGGTTGGCCCCTAGGGGCGGGGCACAACCTACACATTCGCGTACGCGGAACAGATTGAGAAATACTTCCCTTGACTCAGGCTTGCCGGCCAAACGAGTCGAAGCCGAACGCTTCACACCCAGGTTTTGCTTTAAACTATTGCGCCTTGCCCGCCTTGCCCGCTTTCGGAGTTTTACCATGACGGCCCCTGCCGAGCTCTCGCCTACCCTTCAACTGGCCTGCGACCTGATCCGTCGCCCCTCGGTCACCCCCCTCGACGCCGACTGCCAGGCGCAGATGATGAACCGTCTGGGCGCCGTCGGGTTCCAGCTGGAGCCCATGCGCTTCGAGGACGTCGACAACTTCTGGGCCACCCACGGTACCCAGGAAGGCCCGGTGCTGTGCTTCGCCGGCCATACCGACGTGGTACCGACCGGCCCGGTGCAGCAGTGGCAGCATGAGCCGTTTGAAGCGCTGATCGACGCCGACGGCATGCTTTGCGGCCGGGGCGCTGCCGACATGAAGGGCAGCCTGGCGTCCATGGTGATCGCCAGCGAGCGCTTCGTGCAGGACTACCCGAACCACCGCGGCAAGGTCGCGTTCCTGATCACCAGCGACGAAGAAGGCCCGGCCCACCACGGCACCAAGGCCGTGATCGAGCGCCTGAAAGCACGCAGCGAGCGCCTGGACTGGTGCATCGTCGGCGAGCCGTCCAGCACCACCCTGCTGGGCGACGTGGTCAAGAACGGCCGTCGCGGCTCACTGGGTGCCAAGCTGACCGTGCGCGGCAAGCAGGGCCACGTGGCCTACCCGCACCTGGCCCGCAACCCGATCCACCTGGCCGCCCCAGCCCTGGCGGAACTGGCGGCCGAGCACTGGGACGAAGGCAACGCGTTCTTCCCGCCTACCAGCTTCCAGATCTCCAACCTCAACTCCGGCACCGGCGCCACCAACGTGGTCCCGGGCGATCTGACCGCGCTGTTCAACTTCCGCTTCTCCACCGAGTCCACCGTCGAAGGCCTGCAGGCGCGGGTTGCGGCAATTCTCGACAAGCATGAACTGGACTGGTCGGTCGACTGGGCACTGTCGGGCCTGCCGTTCCTCACCGAGCCGGGCGAACTGCTGGACGCGGTGTCGGCCAGCATCAAGGGCGTCACCGGGCGCGACACCCAGCCGTCCACCAGCGGCGGTACCTCCGATGGCCGTTTCATCGCCACCATGGGCACCCAGGTGGTCGAGCTGGGGCCGGTCAACGCCACCATCCACCAGGTGGATGAGCGCATCCTCGCCAGCGACCTCGACCTGCTGACTGAAATCTACTACCAGACCCTGGTCCGGTTGCTCGCCTGATGCTTGCCTGCCCTCTTTGCCAGGCGCCCTTGAGCCCGCTCGACAACGGCGTGGTGTGCCCGGCCGGCCACCGCTTCGATCGCGCCCGCCAGGGTTACCTGAACCTGCTGCCCGTGCAGCATAAAAACAGCCGCGACCCGGGTGACAACCAGGCCATGGTCGAGGCTCGCCGCGACTTTCTCGACGCCGGTCACTACGCGCCGGTGGCCCGCCGCCTGGCCGAGCTGGCCAGCGAGCGCCAGCCGGGCGCGTGGCTGGACATCGGCTGCGGCGAGGGCTACTACACCGCCCAGCTGGCCCAGGCCCTGCCTGCTGCTGACGGCTACGCCCTGGACATCTCACGCGAGGCGGTCAAGCGCGCCTGCCGCCGGGCGCCAGCAGTGACCTGGATGGTGGCCAGCATGGCCCGCGTGCCACTGGCCGACGCCAGCTGCCAGTTCATCGCCAGCGTGTTCAGCCCATTGGACTGGGCCGAGGCCAAACGCCTGCTCAGCCCAGGCGGTGGGCTGATGCGGGTTGGCCCGACCAGCGGCCACCTGATGGAACTGCGCGAGGTGCTCTACGATGAAGTACGCCCTTATGCAGACGACAAGCACCTGGCCCTGATCCCCGAAGGTATGGCCCACGCCCACAGCGAAACCCTGGAGTTCCGCCTGAGCCTGGCCTTGCCCAAGGCCCGCGCCGACCTGCTGGCAATGACCCCGCACGGGTGGCGCGCCAGCGCCGAAAAACGGGCCAGGGTGATCGACCAGCCAGAACCGTTCGAAGTCACGGTTTCCATGCGTTATGACTATTTCGTGCGCCAAGACTGAGCACACCGGAGCCCTTATGCGTCAACCTGATATCGAGATTTACCTGAAGGACGCCGACGTCGACCACAAGCAGATTGCCCAGTGGCTGGCCGAGGCAGTCGGCCCGTGCAGCGAATGGCAGCAGAAAGGCCAGACCTTCAAATGCAAGGCCGGTAACATTCCGGTGACTTGGTTACCCAAGGCTGTAGGGAAATGGAACAGCCTGTACCTGGAAAGTGACCAGACGCCGTGGGACGACGACGTCGCCTGCGCCCGTGCCGCGTTCGCCGCACTGGGTGTGGAAGTGCGCTGTGCGCCGGGTGGCTGGGTAGAGGAAGATGGGGAAGAAGACGCCGACCGATGGGTCCGCATCAGCGCCGACGGTGAAGAGGAAATCACCTGGCGTACGTCATGAATCCGGGCCGTTCCTGACTCTGCAGGAGCGGGCTTGTCCGCTCCTGCAGCTTGAAACCAGAGGCTCAGAGCCCTACTACGTCCTCGGCTTGCAGGCCTTTCTGGCCCTGCACGCAGGCGTACTCCACCCGCTGCCCTTCGACCAGGGTACGATGCCCCTCACCGCGGATCGCCCGATAGTGGACGAACACATCCGCACCACCTTCGCGCTGAATGAAGCCATAACCCTTGGCATCGTTGAACCACTTTACATTCCCAGTCTCACGAGACGACATCTGAACTACTCCGGATTTTTATTGTGAAAATCGCCTTGTTGACACGAGGCCACCGCCCCGTGTCGACGCCGCTTGGGGAAATATCCTGCAAGTGGCAGGCCGAGTATATGACACAGAACAAAATAATTTGATGACGGTCCCGCCGTTCGGCGATTTTTGCTGAACTTGCGCGGATACGGCAGACTAATTGGCTGGATACCCATCTAAAATCACACCCAGGGCACACACCCCATGACCCGTTCCCCCCTGCGCCGCCTGATCTTCGGCGCCTTGCGTCGCCTGTTGTACCTGTGGGTGCGCTCCGAAACCATCAACCAGTCTTCACTTACCCTCAAGCTCGACCGCAGCCGCCCGGTGTTCTACGCCCTGCCTTCGCCGGCCCTCACCGACCTGGCCGTGCTTGACCACGAATGCACCAAGGCGGGGTTGCCACGCCCGGTGCTACCGGTGGCGGTCGGCCCGCTGCAGGAACCGGCCGCGTTCTTTTACCTCACCCCCGACCCGGACTGGCTCGGCCGCCAGGACAAGCGTGGCGCCCCGCCCACCCTCGAGCGCCTGGTCGCGGCCATCAGCCAGCATGCCGAGGAAGATGCGCAGATCATTCCGGTCAGCGTGTTCTGGGGCCAGACCCCGGCCAGCGAGTCCAGCCCATGGAAGCTGCTGTTCGCCGACAGCTGGGCAGTGACCGGGCGCCTGCGCCGGCTGTTGACCGTGGTTATTCTGGGGCGCAAGACCCGGGTGCAGTTCTCGGCGCCGATTCACCTGCGCGAACTGGTGCAGCACAACAAGGGCCACGAGCGCACCGTGCGCATGGCCCAGCGCCTGATGCGCGTGCATTTTCGCAACCTCAAGACCGCCGTCATCGGCCCGGACATCTCGCACCGGCGCAATCTGGTCAAAGGCCTGGTCCACGCCCCGCAGGTGCGCCAGGCCATCCTCGACGAAGCGCAGCGCGAAAACCTGCCGCTGGCCAAGGCCGAGGCCCAGGCACTGCGCTACGGCAACGAGATCGCTTCGGACTACACCTACACCGCCATCCGCTTCCTCGAAGTGGTGCTGAGCTGGTTCTGGAACAAGATCTACGACGGCATCAAGGTCAACCACATCGAGCAGGTACAGGGCATCGCCCCCGGCCATGAAGTGGTCTACGTGCCGTGCCACCGCAGCCATATCGACTACCTGCTGCTGTCCTACCTGCTGTTCCGCAATGGCCTCACCCCGCCGCACGTGGCCGCCGGCATCAACCTCAACATGCCGGTGGTGGGCAACCTGCTACGCCGCGGCGGCGCCTTCTTCATGCGCCGCACGTTCAAAGGCAACCCGCTGTACACCGCCGTGTTCAACGAGTACCTGCACACCCTGTTCAGCAAAGGCTTCCCGGTCGAGTATTTCGTCGAAGGCGGCCGCTCGCGTACCGGGCGCATGCTGCAGCCGCGCACCGGGATGCTGGCCATCACCTTGCGCAGCTTCCTGCGCTCGTCACGCACCCCGATCGTGTTCGTACCGGTCTATATCGGCTACGAACGCGTGCTCGAAGGCCGTACCTACCTGGGCGAACTGCGTGGCGCCAGCAAGAAGAAAGAGTCGATCTTCGACATCTTCAAGGTGTTCGGCGCACTCAAGCAGCGCTTTGGCCAGGTTTACGTCAACTTTGGCGAGCCGATCCGCCTGGCCGGTTTCCTCGACCAGCAGCAGCCTGGCTGGCGTGATCAGGACCACGGCCCCCAGTACCGTCCGGCCTGGCTCAACGCGACTACCACGCGCCTGGGTGAAACCGTGGCCCGCCACCTGAATGAGGCCGCAGCGGTCAACCCGGTCAACCTGGTGGCCCTGGCGCTGCTGTCCACCAGCCGCCTGGCGCTGGACGAACGCGCGCTGGTGCGCGTACTCGACCTGTACCTGGCCCTGCTGCGCCAGGTGCCCTACTCGCCACATACGACCCTGCCAGACGGCGACGGCCAGGCGCTGATCGAACACGTGCGCGGGATGAACCTGGTTTCCGAACAGAAAGACGCCCTGGGCCGCATCCTTTACCTGGATGAAGGCAACGCGGTGCTGATGACCTACTATCGCAACAACGTGCTGCACATCTTCGCCCTGCCGGCACTGCTGGCCAGTTTCTTCCTCAGCAGTTCGCGCATGAGCCGCGAACTGCTGGGCCAGTACGTGCACGCCCTGTACCCGTACCTGCAGACCGAGCTGTTCCTGCGCTGGGCACCGGAGCAGCTGGACGAAGTGATTGACCAGTGGCTGGCCGCACTGGTCGACCAGGGCCTGCTGCGCCAGGACAACGACGTGTACATACGCCCGGCGCCCAGCTCGCGGCCGTTCGTGCTGCTGACGCTGCTGGCCCGCACCATCACCCAGACCCTGCAGCGCTTCTACATGGTCACCTCCCTGCTGCTCAACAGCGGCCAGAGCACCCTCAGCGCCGAGGAACTGGAGGACCTGTGCGTGATGATGGCCCAGCGCCTGTCGATTCTGCACGGCCTGAACGCCCCGGAGTTCTTCGACAAGACGTTGTTCCGCCATTTCATCCAGACCCTCATCCAGCAAGGCGTGCTGCACGCCGACGCGCAGGGCAAACTGGGGTTTCACGACAAGCTCGGCGACTTGACCGAAGGCGTGGCCAAGCGTGTGCTGTCGGCCGAGTTGCGCCTGTCGATCCGCCAGGTGGCGCTGCATCGGGACGAGCCAGTGGATGTAGTCCAAGGGTAGGTTTTCAGCCTGCCGCCAGGCCTTGAGAGGGGACAGGATCGACGTGCTGTTTCCCTTCTCAAGGAGTAACACCATGACCCAGCTAAAGTCGTTCAACGTCGAGATCGTCTCCTCCAGCGATAACCGCCTGCCACCCTCCGGCCAGGTCCAACTGAGCCTGCTTGATGTTTCCCTGGCGGATGCCCCGGCCGTCAGCCAGGCCGAGCTGCGCCTGCGATGTGGGGGTGTGATGCCGATCAATCTGCAACTGGCCTTCGACAGCAGCCTGATTGACCCTCGCCGGACCTACGCGTTGTCCGTGCGCATCGAGAAGGACGGCAAATTGCACTTCATCAACACCAGCCGTCACCCGATAGATCCGTACAGGGTGTTCGGCACCCAACGCGTCGTGGTCGACAGCGTCGCAGGCGCGCTCGAAGGCATGCATGGCGGCAATTTGTTCAAGGACCAATGACATGGAAATCACCGGTAACCTTGCCACCCCTTATATCCCGGATCTGCCCGAAGGTTTGCCACGACTTTCGGTCAGGGTGACCGCCTTTATAGACGGACACGAACAGTTCCTTGCCACCTGCAGCGCCCAGGCCAGCGGGTCGCCCATGCCGTTTCGCGTCCACCTCGACCCGCTGAGCCTGGACGGCCTGGAACAGGTCACCCTTGAAGCCCTGTGTACCATCGGGCTCGGCGCAGAAGCCGTGGTCGCGCGCACCACACAAACCCTGGCCATCGCCGATGTCCTGCAGGGCATGCCGCTGGAGCTGAACCTTGATGCAGTCGATGCTGCTGCGCAGGCGTCGCAAAAGTACCCTGTCGAACCTCTCGTGTTCGGCTTGAGCGGGCAGATAGTCGTCCCGCCGGAACTGCGCGTGGAGGCGGCCTACCTGGATGCCCACCTGCTGCTGATTCAAGAGGACGGTTACAGCAATCGCTACGCCAGCAACCTCGCCGAGCATTCGCTGTACCTGAGAAACGGTGGCGCGCCGTTCTCGATGTTCCTCGATGCGGCCTCGGTGCCAGAAGGCCGACAAGCCAAACTGCACCTGGGTTTGTATGACCTCGAACGCACAGTGCTGCTGGCTGGCAACGTCGTTAAAAACCTGGACCTTTCCAGCCCGCCTGACCTCTCCAATATCGTATTGCGCAAGCCGCGGCGCTGATTGATCAGGGAAAATCCGCTAAAGTCCCGGGGTTGGTTACGAGCCAGCCCCAAGGACACCGGAGATTCCATGAAAAAGCTCTTTATGCTGTGTTGCGCATCCCTGCTCGCAGCCTGTTCCAGCCACACCCCGTCCAACCAGGCCAGCCTGGATGGCGAAGTCTTCTACGTGCAACGCATCGCCCTGCCCCCCGCCGCCACCTTGAGCGTAGAACTGCAGGACGTTTCCCTGATGGACGCCCCCGCAGTGACCCTGGCGCGCCAGGCCGGCCCGGTCAAAGGCAACGTACCGCTGCCGTTTCACCTCACCTACGACCCGGCCCAGGTCAAACCCGGCCACCGCTACGCGGTGAGCGCGCGCATCGAGCTCGATGGCAAGCTGCTGTTCATCAACACCGAACACCACGGCGTGATGCTCGACGGCAATGACCCGCAGCCTGTGCGCATCAAGGTCGACCAGGTTCGTTGATACCCGTATTCACCTGTTTACAAGGAACGCTTCATGATCCGCACTTCCCTGCGCTTCACCACCCTGTGCGCCGGCTTGCTGCTGTCGGCCAGTGCCCTGGCCCTGTCGCTGGGCGACCTGACCCAGAAGGACGCCAGCGGCGGCCTTAAAGATGCCCTGACCCAAGGCGCGCAGCTGGCCGTCAAGCAGCTGAGCACGCCGGGTGGTTTCAGCAACAACCCGGATGTGCGCATCGAGCTGCCGGGCAACCTGGGCAAAGCGGCCAAGGCCATGAAGATGTTTGGCAAGGGCGACCAGGTCGAAGCCCTGGAAACCAGCATGAACAAGGCCGCTGAAGCAGCAGTGCCGCAGGCCCAGGCGATTCTGGTAGATGCCGTGAAGAACATGAGCGTGACGGATGCCAAGGGCATTCTCAGCGGCGGCGACGATTCGGCCACCCAGTACCTGAACAAGGGCAGCCGCGAGCAGATTCGCGCCAAGTTCCTGCCTATCGTCAAGCAGGCTACCGACAAGGTCGGCGTGGCTCAGCAATACAATGCCTTCGCCGCCCAGGCCAAGGGGTGGGGGCTGGTCAAGGATGACGCCAATATCGAGAACTATGTGACCGAGAAGGCGCTGGATGGGCTGTTCGAGATGATCGCCAAACAGGAACAGAGCATTCGCCAGAACCCGGCTCAGGCGGCTACCAGCCTGGCCAAGAAGGTGTTCGGCGCTCTTTGAGGCCGCCAAGGGCTGCTTCGCAGCCCATCGCCGCGAAGCGGCCCCAATGGCTTGATTGACTGATATCAGCCCTTCCTGACCCTGAACCATGCCGCATACAACGCCGGCAGAAACAGCAAGGTCAACACCGTGGCCACGATCAACCCGCCCATGATCGCCACTGCCATCGGCCCATAGAACACGCTACGCGACAGCGGAATCATCGCCAGCACGGCCGCCAGCGCGGTCAGCACGATCGGCCGGAAGCGCCGCACCGTGGCCTCGATGATCGCCTGCCAACGCTGCATGCCCGAGGCGATGTCCTGCTCGATCTGGTCGATCAGGATAACCGAGTTGCGCATGATCATCCCCGCCAGGGCAATGGTGCCCAGCATGGCAACGAAGCCGAACGGCTGGCGGAACACCAGCAGGAACAGGGTCACGCCGATCAGCCCCAGGGGGGCGGTGAGGAACACCATGACCGTGCGCGAGAAGCTGCGCAGCTGAATCATCAGCAGGGTCAGCACCA